>NZ_DKHD01000004.1:0-142320 GCF_002453565.1 Pseudomonas sp. UBA6753
TCACACAGCCTGGACCCAAAGCGGACGCTTTAATCGGTCTTTTCTGCAGTATCCAGCCACCAGCCTGCGCCGGACATCAAAGCCGGACGGATGACTTATCGGGTATCGCTCGCTACCCTGAAAGCCCCGTCACCTGACGGTTTCCAGGTCAAGTCCCATTTCACCAGACGAGCATGTCATGAAATCCCCCACAGGTTTGCTGCTGTCGGCTATCGAACTGGACCGTGCCAGTGCCATACCCCTGTACCGCCAGCTGTATCTGCAGATTCGCAAACAGATACTCAACGGCAGAATTCAGGGGGGCGTGCGCCTGCCGTCGACCCGGACCTTGAGCATCGAGTTGGGGCTGTCGCGGATCACCATCCTCAATGCTTTCGATCAGTTGATTGCCGAAGGCTTCCTGGCCTCGCGCACGGGTGCAGGTACGTATGTCGGTACTGAGTGGGAAAACCGGAGTATCGAGGACGAGCAACCGCGCCAGCCACCGCGCCTGTCCGAACTGAGCCAGTCGATGCTGTCGCTGCGCAGCGATCATTTTCGCGGGGTGTCCTATGCCGACTGGGATCCCGCGACGCCGACCTCCTTCCTGCCCAGTCACAGCACCTATGAAGAATTTCCGCAAGCCATCTGGCGGCGCCTGATGAACCGTCATTTGCTCAAGCCGACCAAGGCGATTCTGGGTTATGGCGAGTTGCAAGGCTTGCAGGCGTTTCGCACAGCGATTGCCGAATACGTCTTCGATGCGCGAGGTATCGACTGCAATGCCGAGCAAGTGGTGATCGTTTCCGGCGCGCAGCAAGCGTTCAACCTGCTGGGCATGCTGCTGCTCAATCCGCAGGACAGTGTCTGGATGGAAGACCCTGGGCACATCGCCGCGCGAATTGCGTTGCAAGCCCAGGGGGCCAAGATCATTCCGTTGCGTATTGACGAACAGGGGATCGATGTCCAGCAAGGCCTTGCCGAGTGCCCTGATGCACGCCTGGTATTTTGTACGCCTTCGCGTCAGCATCCTTTGGGTGTCACCCTGAGTTATGTGCGGCGCCAGGCACTCATCGACTGGGCTGCGCAGCATCAGAGCTGGATCATCGAGGACGATTGCGACAGCGAGTTTCGCTACAGTGGTCGACTTCTCCCGGCACTGTATGCCTTGGACCAGATGGCCCGGGTGATCTACGTCGGCACGTTCAGCAAAGTGCTCTTTCCGTCACTACGACTGGGTTACGTGATACTGCCGCAGGCTCTGGTCGAGCCCTTCTGCACCCTGCGCGCGGTCATGGATCGCAGCCCGCCCACACTGCTTCAGGCCACAACGGCGGATTTCATGAGCGAAGGCCACTTCCTGGGGCACATCCGCCGCATGCGTGCACTGTACAAGGCGCGCCAGCAGGCATTGATCGAACAACTTGAACAGCAGATCGGCAGCTTTTTCAGGATCACTCCAACGGATGCCGGCATGCACCTGATCGCCTGGCTGCCTCCCGAACTCAGTGACACTGACATCGCCCGGCAACTGGCCCGACACAACATTCACACCTACGCCTTGAGCGACTACCGCATCAAGCATGACCTGCCGCCTGCCCTGTTGATCGGCTTTGCCGGCACGCCCGAAAAGCAGGCCCGGGAGCGTGTAGAGGAGCTGGCCCAGGCCTTGCGCACGCTGGGTTACCTTCCGCCGGCCACTTGATGCGAGGCAAGTGGCCTTATCAATTAGTTGATAATGGATCTATCGAGAGTTCCTGACTGGCGCGATAAAGGCTGCGCCGGTAGACCCGGAGTCTGAACCAGGAACGACTCTAATGAACAACAAGATCCAGGAACGATTCAACGCCTTGCTGAGCCACAAGGTGGTCGAACACATAGCTGCTCCAGTGCTGACCGAAGCACTGGCCCAGCGGTTGCTTGAGCGTCTCGGGCAATTGCGCCTGTTTGCCCACGCCTACCCGCTACTAACCAACCTCACCCACGGTCGTGTCACCCCCGCCGACCTGCTGGATTTTGCCTATCGCCACGAGCTGCAAGGCCTGAGCCTGCACTTGCTCGACGGCGAGGAAAACAGCCTGAGCCAGATGTCGCCAGAGCAGCTCCAGGCGTTTGCCAGCAAGGCCAAGGCGCTGGGGCTGGATGTGCACCTGGAAATCAGCAGCACGCTGAAAAAGGATGTCGACCAGGTGATCACCATCGCCAAGGCCCTGGGGGTGCGCAACATCCGCGTCTACTCACGTTACGAGGGCACGCTGTCGCGGGTCATGGACGTGATCGAGACCGACCTGCACTACCTCGCGCAACAGGCCGACGCCAACGATCTGTACTTTGACTTCGAGCAGCATGAAGAACTCAAGAGCAGCGAAATCGCGCAGTTGCTCAACCGTCTCAACCACCCTCGCCTGCATGCGCTGTTCGACTTCGGCAACATGATCAATGCCTGCGAACAGCCCCTGCAGGCCCTGCACAACCTGGCGCCGCACATCCGCCAGGCTCACCTCAAGGGCGTACGCATCGTCCCCGAACAGAACGGCTTCGGCCATTACGGCGTATTGCAAGGCAGCGACGAAGACGACCTGCCCAGCGCCCGCATGCTGTTCGAACTGTTGATGCTGGGCGAAGCAACCCCACAGGTGATCGCGTTCATTCTCGAGCAGGAAAATCACTATGTGGCCCCGGCCTTCCGCCAGAGCCTCGAAGCGGCCGATCCATTCATTGCTTACCGGGAGATGAGCGAAACGCCGCTCCCGAAAGGCTACTCGCTCGAGCGCATGCTGGCCGACGAACACCGCTGGGCGAACAATCAGGTGGCCTATGTCCGACGCTTGCTGGGCGAACTGCGCACCTTGGCTGAACTGACCCTGGCCACCCCTTCCAACGCCTGAACCTGACGACCCGATTACGCCCGGAGAACAATAATGACAACTCACAACAAGGCCAAATGGCTCAGACTCCTGATTCTCATCCTCGGTGGCGGCACCATTTACAAGTTGGCGAACCTCAAGGACGCCTTCTATGTCCCCATGCAGGAATTCATGGGCCTGAGCCACACTGAAATCGGCGTGCTGTTGAGTGCCAACGCGATCATCGCGACTGCACTGTTTGTGGTTGGCGGCCTGCTCGCCGATCGCTACGACACGCGCAAACTGATCCCCCTCGGCCTGATCGGGACCGGAGCTCTTGGGTTGTACCTGGCAACCTTTCCGCCCTTCAGCAGCTTGCTGATCGTGTTCAGCCTGTTGGCCGTCTGTGCCGACTGCCTGTTCTGGCCATCGCTGCTCAAAGCCATCCGTAATCTGGGTGACGATCAGGAGCAAGGCCGGTTGTTCGGCCTGCTGGAAGGCGGGCGTGGCGTGGTTGATACGCTGGTGGCCTTTTCCGCACTGGGCGTGTTCGTCGCCATGGGCTCGGGGGAAACCGGCCTGAAGTCGGCGATCCTGTTCTACTCGGTCATCGACATTCTGGCCGGCACCCTGACCTGGCTCCTGCTCAAGGGCGGTAACGCGCAATCAGCCGCCAAGCCGAAAAACGGTCTGGCGAACCTGATGGAGGCGATCAAGGTACCCGGTATCTGGTTGGTCAGTCTCAACGTGTTCATGGTCTACATCGTCTACTGCGGCCTGACCTATTTCATTCCCTACCTCAAGGAAATGTACGGGTTGCCCGTGGCGTTGGTCGGTGCCTACGGCATCATCAACCAATACTTCCTGAAAATCCTCGGCGGGCCTGCCGGTGGTTTCATTGCCGACAAGCAGTTCAAGAGCACCAGCCGTTACCTGAAGTGGGCATTCCTGGCGTTATTGCCGCTGATGGGCGTGATCATGCTGATTCCCAAAAGCCCGGGCTTCATCTATGCGGGGATGGCGGCCACCCTATCCTTCGCGTTGATTGTGTTCTCGATGCGCGGCGTGTTCTGGGCACCCATGGGCGAAGTCGGCATTCCCCAGCACATCACCGGCTCGGCCTTCGGCATCGGTTGCCTGATCGGCTATGCCCCCGGCATGTTTGCCTACGTCATCTATGGCGCGCTCCTCGACCACTTCCCTGGTCAACAGGGCTACAACTATGTGTTCACCTTGATGAGCATACTGGCCATCGCGGGCTTCATGGTGTCCAGCCTTCTCTATCAAGCGGTGCGCAAAAAATCCATGCCCACTGGCGGGGTCAATGCGGTACAAGCCTGATCATCGCCATGGGCTTCAGGAGGAGGGATCGTCCATCATGCCGAGCCCTCCTCCGCCCACAACGCCGGCCTGGGCGTTGCTCTCGAGGTTGTCGCTGTACCTGTGGGAGCGGCCTTGTGTCGCGAAAGGGCCGCATCGCGGCCCCTGGATTGATGCGCGATAGTTGAAATTGCTGGGGCTGCTTTGCAGCCCTTTCGCGACACAAGGCCGCTCCCACAGGGGATCGCGCCACCTTTGGGAATTTTAGCAAGACAGTTGCTTCAGGCTCCTGCTGATTCAATGAGTTATGTGCAGTTCCAGGAGAGATGACAAAAGCTGAGTGGCTTGCCAAGGTCGATCGTTGGCCATTGCAAACAGGCCTGAAGGTGCCATAGGCTGCCTTTCCATGAATCGGCCACTGACACGGGATAAACGATGATCGACCTACAAGGATGTGGAGAGTTTTCAGGCTTGGAGTGCCGGCCTGTCGGGCCCGCTGACGCAGAAATGATCTGCTCGCATCGCCAGGAGATGTTTCTTGAGGCAGGTGGCGACCCTGAAAAACTGCAAGTCATGACTCAGCACTTTCGCCCATGGTTGAAAGAGCGGCTCGGTGACGGTCGGTACTACGGTTTCAAGCTCTTGGATGGCGACCAACCTGTCGCAGCCATTGGCTTGATGAGCATTGATTGGCCTCCCCATCCATCGCACCCGACCCTGGACAAGCGTGGGTACGTGCTGAATGTGTTCGTCCACCCGGCCTACCGTCGCCGTGGCCTGGCTTCAGCCTTGATGCAGGCAGCCGACGCCGAGTTCGCTCGCCGAGGCATCACCTTCGCTGTCCTGCACGCAACCGAGACGGGTAAACCGGTCTATGAGCAAACCGGTTGGACTGGAACGTCGGAAATGGCCAAATTCATTAGTTGATAGTTACCGCTTTCGCCCGAAAGCGGACATTGAAAAGAAGACAGAACAAACCAAATAGACTACCCCACGCTAGTCTGCAACCGGCTCATACAAGCTCACCGCCTTGGCATCCACCGCCTTGGGCAACAGCCCCTCGCGGTAGAACGCATCGGCGATGCGCTGCTGCTCGGCCAGGTTCTCCGGCTTCACCGGCTGCACGTCGTAGCTGCGCCGCGCATTGGCCTGCTGCACCGTGGCACTGTCCAGGTTGCCCCATAGCGGCCCGAGGATGCGTGCTGCGGCCGCCGGGTTGGCCTTGGTCCAGACACCTGCCTCACGCAGGGCCAGGTACACCTGCTGCAGCACCTCAGGGTGGGCCTGGGCATAGTCGCTGCTGGCCAGGTAGTAGCGCTGGTAGCTGGCCAGTTCGCTGCCGTCGGCCAGGATGCGGGCGTTCTGCTGGCGCTGGGCGCTGGCCACGTAAGGGTCCCAGGTTACCCAGGCATCGACCTTGTGGTTCTCGAAGGCGGCGCGGCCGTCGGCAGGGATCAGGTAGGCCGGGGTGATGTCCTTGAAGGTCAGCCCAGCCTTGGCCAGGGCCTGGATCAGCAAATAGTGGCTACCAGCGGCCTTGGTCACCGCCACGCGCTTGCCCTTGAGGTCGGCCAGGGTCCTGAGTGGCGAGTCCGCGGGCACCAGGATGGCCTGGGCCGTTGGCGAAGGCGTCTCCCGGGCGAAGTAGGTAAGCCTGGCGCCAGCAGCCTGGGTGAATACCGGAACGGTGTCGGCAACATCCGCCGACAGGTCGACATTGCCCAGGTTCAGCGCCTCCAGCAATGGCAAGCCGCTGGGGAACTCGTGCCAGCTGACGCGAATGCCCTCGGCCTGCAGGCGTTGTTCGAGGCTGCCGCGGGCCTTGAGCAGAGTCAGCAGGGTCGAGGATTTCTGGTAGCCGATGCGCAGGGTCTGTTCGGCGCTGGCGAGGCTCGGCAGCAAGGCGCTGGCCAGCAGCGCCAGGCCAAGCTGGCGCAGGGGTTTGAAGGACATGTAGAGGTCTCCGAAGTCAGGGTTGCGCGGCCAGCGTGGCGGCATCGGGTAGGGTGAAGCCAGTGGCGAAGGTCGGTGCCACATCGAGGCGTTCGCTCATCAGGCCGTGGGCGTGGTAGAAGTCGGCGGTGTCCTGCTGTTGCGCCACGGTCTGCGGGTCGATCACCTGCCAGCGCAGCTGGCGGCGCTCGAACTGCAGGCGGGCGGCGTTCTCGGGGAAGCCGATGATCGCGGCCAGGGTTTTCGAGTAGCTGTCCAGGTGCTGGTTGGCCCAGACCTGCGCCCCAGCCAGGCGGTTGAGGTAGTCCTGCAACGCCGCGCGCCGCGCAGGTTGATCCAGCGCCTTGTCGGTGGCGGCGAGGAAGCTGTTGCCGCTGGAAAGGCCGCGGCCGTTGACCAGCACCCGGCCCTGCCCGCTCAGCTCGGCCAGCGCGGTGTAGGGTTCCCAGGTCGACCAGGCGTCCACCGAGCCGTTGGCCAGGGCGATCTTGGCGTCCACCGGCCCGAGGAAGCGGAACTCCACGTCCTTCTCGCTCAAGCCGACCTGGTCCAGCGCCTTGAGGGCCAGATGATGGCCGATCGACCCGCGACCGGTGGCGATGCGCTTGCCCTTGAGCTCGGCCGCGCTGTGCAGCTGCGCGTCAGGACGCACCAGCAGCGCCGTGCCATAGGGGTCGGACTTGTCCACGGCAATGGCCTTGACCGGTGCCCCCGAAGCCAGCACGAACAGCAGCGGCGCATCACCGATGATGCCGGCATCGATCGCCCCGGCATTGAGCGCCTCGGCCAGCGGCGCGGCAGCGGGGAACTCGGCCCAGTGGATGTCGTAAGGCAGGTCGCGCAATGCGCCTGCGGCTTCCAGCTGGGCGCGCATGTTGCCCTTCTGGTCGCCGATGCGCAGGGTCAGGCGCTCGGCGGCGCCGGCCTGGCTGGCCAGCAGCAGGGCCGCGGCCAGGGTCAGCAGCTTCGATCGGATGGACATGGCGTTCCTCGGTGTCTGGGCGGGCAGCATCATGCGGCCCGTGCCAGGCGACTCTAGCGAGATCCGTCAAATAAATTAAATTGATTTTAGGAATATCCTAATATGCGTTTTCATCTATCTAAACAGAACCGATGGCATTACCCGCCAGGCAGATTATGCTAATGCCTTATTTTCCATCCGACCCTGTGAGCGCCAGTTATGAAAATCGATGATATGGACGCCTTCGTCGCGGTCATCCGTTGCCAATCCACCAACCTCGCCGCCGAGGCCCTGCAACTGACGCAACCGGCGATCACCCGCCGGGTGCAGAACTTCGAGGAAGACCTTGGCGCCACCCTGCTCGACCGCAACACCAAGCCGCTCAAGCCCACCCCCATGGGCCTGCGGGTGTACGAGCAGTGCAAGGCGATCCTGCGCGAGATCGACTCGCTGCGCGAACTGGTGGCCAACGATGGCGCGCCTTCGGGCACCCTGCGCCTGGGTGTGCCGCAAACCCTGGGTGACGTGGTGCTGCTCGATGCCCTGGCGCAGATTCGCGAGGCCTACCCGCAATTGCGCACCCAGGTCAGCAGCGGTTGGGGCAGCAGCCTCATCGCGCGCATGGAAAACGCTGAACTGGACGCCGCCGCCGCGCTGTTCCCACCGGGCAAGATCTTCCCCGAAGGCATCGCCAGCCGCTCGATCGCGCGCATGCCGCTGAAGGTGGTAGCCGCCAAGGGCAGCGTCACCAAGCGCAGCTACAAGCTCAAGGACTGCTACACCCGTGGCTGGGTGCTCAACCCCGACGGCTGTGGTTTCCGCGCCGGTCTGCAGCGGGCGCTGAGCGAACAGGGGCTGAGCCTGTCGATCAACCTGGAAACCTTCGGCACCGAGTTGCAACTGGGCCTGGTCGCCAACGGCCAGGGCCTGGGGCTGGTGCCCGAACCACTGTTGCAGGCCAGCCGCCACCGCGATGCGCTGGATGTGATCAATGTCAGTGATTTCAAGCCGCAGGTAGACCTGTGGCTGTTCCATCCACGTTACCTGGGCAACCTGCAGGAACCGGTCGAGCTTTTCGGTGAGGTGGCAGGGCACAGGCTCCTGGGTTGACCACGCAGGGGCGCCTGGCGCCCCGCCAATAAATGCAATTCATGCATAACAGTAAAAACAATAAATTCTTAAAACAAATAATTAGCATAGAACCAAAAAGACTTTTACAGCGTTCATCCATACGAATACGGTCTTAGCAACACACCGTCATTCAGGGATGAAACCCCATGAGTCACCCCTCCGACAGCGCCCTCGCCGAGCTGACGCAGGCCCTCGCGGCCAACGCCGAACGCTACGACCGCAGCGCGCAGTTCCCCCAGGACAATTTCGACCTGCTGCACCGTCACGGCCTGCTCGCCTTCACCGTACCCCGCGCACTCGGTGGCACCGGCGCGGACCTGGCCAGCGCCCGTCGGGTGATCGGCGCGGTCGGCAAGGGCGACCCGGCTACCGCGTTGATCCTGGTGATGCAGTACCTGCAGCACTTTCGCCTGCAGGACGAGGCCCGCTGGCCCGAACACCTGCGCCAGCGCGTGGCCCGCGATGCCGTGCATCAGGGCGCACTGATCAATGCCCTGCGCGTTGAACCCGAACTCGGCACCCCGGCCCGCGGCGGCCTGCCCGCCACCGTGGCGCGGCGCACAGCCGAGGGCTGGCGCCTGAGCGGGCGCAAGATCTACTCCACCGGCAGCCACGGCCTGACCTGGTACCTGGTCTGGGGCCGCAGCGACGACGCCGACCCGCTGGTCGGCGGCTTCCTGGTGCACCGCGACACGCCCGGCATCACCATCGTCGATGACTGGGACCACCTGGGCATGCGCGCCACCTGCAGCCATGAAGTGCGCTTCGACGATGTGCTGATCCCCCTCGACCATGCCGTCAGCGTCAGCCCGGCAAGCGCACCGAAGGCCGAACTCGACGGCGAGAGCCTGCTGTGGATGGCCGTACTGCTGCCAGCGGTGTACGACGGCGTGGCCCGTGCCGCCCGCGACTGGCTGGCGGGTTTTCTCAAGCAGCGTGCCCCCTCCAACCTGGGCGCGCCGCTGGCCAGCCTGCCGCGCTTCCAGGACGTGCTGGGACGCATCGACACCCTGCTGTTCGCCAACCAGGGCCTGCTTGACGCAGCCACCGCCGGGCAGGTCGCCGCGCAGCATGCCGGGCAGCTCAAGCACCTGGTAAGCGCCAATGCCATCCGGGCCGTGGAGCTGGCCATCGAGGCCACCGGCAACCCCGGGCTGTCGCGGCGCAACCCGCTGGAACGGCACTACCGCGACGTGCTCTGCAGCCGCATCCACACCCCGCAGGACGATGTGGTGTTCGGTCAGGCCGGCCGCGCGGCGCTGGCGGAGGTGCACGCATGAGCCATTCGATCATCGCCAGCCAGCTCGACGCCCAGGCCAACCAGCACCTGCGCGAACACCTGCCGGACCATGAAGTCATCGATATCGCCCCCGGCCAGCTGGCCCTGCAAGCCCCTGCCGATGTATTCATCCTGCGCCCGATCAACGTGCGCGGGCAGCGCATCGACACCCCGCCGCCAGGCTGGCCCTGGGGCCTGAAGTGGGTGCAGCTGGTGTCCTCGGGCATCGACTTCTACCCCGACTGGGTGTTCCAGGGCACACCGGTCACCAGCGGCAAGGGCGCCAATGCCGAGCAGGTAGCCGAATTCGCCCTGGCCCTGGTGTTCGCCGCCGCCAAGCAACTGCCGGGACTGTGGGTCAAGGATGCCGACTGGCGCCTGACCCCGCTGGCGCCGTTGCGCGGCCGCACCCTGGGCATTCTCGGTTTTGGCAGTATCGGCCAGAGCCTGGCGCGCAAGGCAGTGGCCCTTGGCATGAAGGTGCTGGCCTTGAGCCGCCCCGGCCAGGCCATCGCCGAGGTGCCCGGGGTGGAGCGCGCCGCCGACCTGCAGCAGTTGTTCGCCGGCAGCGACCACCTGGTGCTGGCCGCCCCACTCACCGCCGCCACCCTTGGCCTGGTCGACCGTCAGGTGCTGGCCCATGCCCGCCCTGGCCTGCACCTGATCAATATCGCCCGCGGTGGCCTGCTCGACCAGCAAGCCCTGCTCGAGGCCCTGGACAGCGGCCTGATCGGCCGCGCCAGCCTGGATGTCACCGACCCCGAGCCACTGCCCGCCGGCCACCCGCTGTATCACCACCCACGGGTGTTCCTGTCGCCGCACACCTCGGCCATTTCCGAGGACGGCTACCCGGCCCTGCTCGAAGCCTTCATCGCCAACTTCCACCGCTACCGCGAGCAGGCGCCCCTGGCCAACCTGGTCGACACCGCGCGCGGCTACTGATTACCGGAGAGCACACCATGAGTTCACTGTCTGCCGTCACTACCAGCACCGACAAGGTGCGCGACCGGGTCAGCGCCGAAGAGTGGGAGGTGCGGGTCAAGCTGGCTGCCGCCTACCGCCTGGCCGCCCTGTTCCGCTGGACCGACCACATCTACACGCACTTTTCGGCCCGCGTACCGGGGCCGGACGAACACTTCCTGATCAACGCCTTCGGCCTGCTGTTCGACGAAATCACCGCCTCCAACCTGGTCAAGGTCGACGTCGACGGCACCATCGTCGACGACCCGCTGGGGCTGGGCATCAACCAGGCCGGCTACGTGATCCACAGTGCAATCCACCGCGCCCGCCCCGACCTGAAGGCCGTGCTGCACACCCACACCCGCGATGGCGCAGCGGTATCGGCCCAGCGCGACGGCCTGTTGCCGATCTCCCAGCACGCCTTGGCCTACTACAGCCGGGTGGTTTACCACGACTACGAAGGCGTGGCCCTGGACCTGGACGAACAGCAGCGGCTGGTGGCCAACCTGGGCGACAGCAACATCCTCATCCTGCGCAACCACGGGTTGCTCACCGGGGGGATCAGCGTCGAGCACGCGTTCCGTGAACTGCATGGGCTGGAGCGGGCCTGCAACATCCAGGTGGCGGCCCAGGCCGGGGGCAATGACCAACTGCTGCATGCATCGCAGGCGGCGATTGCCAAGGTGCATGAACAATCGAAGCGGTTTTCCGATGGCAAGGGGGAAGGCATCCAGCGGCATTGGGATGCGTTGATCCGGCAGCTGGACCGCGAGGGCCGCGATTACCAGGACTGACTGGAAGGCAGCTGTCGTCTGTACCGGCCTCTTCGCGGGTAAACCCGCTCCCACAGGTATGGCGCACCACTCAAGGAAAGTGAAATCCCTGTGGGAGCGGGCATGCCCGCGAAGAGGCCGGCACAGGTAACCCCAACTCAATGAAGGACCATCCCATGCCCCCACTGCACCGCCTGTTCACCATCAGCTCCCTGGCCCTGGCCCTCACCGCCTGCTCCCCAGCCGACAACACCTCGGCCAGCAACACCCTGAACATCGCCTTCTGGGGCGACAACACCACCCTGGTCAGCGTCGACCCCTTCCAGGTCTACTGGCTGGAGCACCGCGTACTGCTGCGCAATGTCGCCGAGTCCCTGACCGACCAGGACCCGCAAACCGGCCGCATCATCCCCTGGCTGGCAAAAAGCTGGGAGGTCAGTGCCGATACCCTGAGCTACACCTTCCAGCTGCGCCAGGACGTCACCTTCAGCAATGGCGAACGCTTCGACGCCCACGCCGTGAAAACCGCCTTCGACAGCAACAAGGCCTTCGCCACGCAGCTGCCGGCCACCTTCGGTGCTACCTACCTGGCAGGCTACGACCACGCCGAGGTGCTGGACGACTTCACCGTGCGCCTGGTCCTGGCCAAACCCAACGCCGGTTTCCTGCAGGCCACTTCGACCACCAACCTGGCCATCCTTGCGCCGGCCTCCTACAAGCTGACCGCCCAGACGCGCTCGCTGGGTAACATCATCGGCACCGGCCCGTTCATCCTCGAGCACTACACCCCGGAGGTGGGCGCACGCCTGGTCAAGCGTGCCGACTACGCCTGGCCATCAGCCAACATGCACAACCAGGGCCCGGCGCACCTGGATGCCGTGGACATCAGCTACATCCCCGAGGAAAGCGTGCGCAACGGCCTGTTCCTGCAGGGCAAGGCCGACATCCTGTGGCCGCGCAACCCGTTCTCGGAAGTCGACCTGAAGCTGTTCCAGTCCAAGGGCGCGACCATCCAGAGCCGCTCGCTGCCGGGCCCGGCGCTCAACCTCTACCCCAACACGCGCAACGACCGCCTGCTGGCCGACCGCCAGGTGCGCCTGGCACTGCAGAAGGCCATCGACCGCACCAGCTACGCGCATACCGTGTACAACGCCGCGTTCCCGGTGGTGAGCGGCGTTTACGACGTCACCACGCCGTACTTCAAGCCCCAGGCCGACAAGCTCGCCTATGACCCCACGGGCGCCGAGCAACTGCTCGAGGCCGCCGGCTGGCACAAGGGCGAGGACGGCTACCGGCACAAGAACGGCCAGCGCCTGACCCTGCGCTACAACCTGACCCCGGCCGAAAGCGCCGGTGACGTGCTGGTGCAGGACCAGTTGCGCAAGGTCGGCATCGATCTCAAGCTCAATGTGCTGACCCGCGCCGAATGGGTGGCCGGGAACGCGTCCGGCAACTACGACCTGACCTCCACCTACATGACCCGCGCCGACCCGATCATCCTGCAGACCATCCTCGACCCGCGGGCAGCAAGCAGCACCACGTTGGCCACCAACACCTACGAACCGCACACCCTGGCCAGGGCCCAGGCGCTGTTCGACAGCGGCATCACCGCCACCGCCGCCCCGCAACGGGCCCAGGCCTACGGCCAGCTGCAGGACCTGCTGGTCGACGAGGCGTCGGCGTTCCCGCTGTACGAACGCGTTTGGCAAGCCGCCACCGCGCCGCGGGTCAAGGACTTCCGCTGGACTGCAGAAGGCTTCGCGCTGCTCAGTGACATCCAGGTCGGCCAGCCATGAAACGCTACCTGATCGGCCGCATCGGCCAGGCCCTGTTGGTGCTGTGGGGCGCCTACACCATCACCTACTTCATCCTCTACCTGCTGCCGGGCGACACCCTGGCGATCATGCTCAGCGCCTCGGGCATGGAGGCCGATGGCCTGTCACCCGAGGACCTGGCCAAGGCCCGTGCCTACTACGGGCTGGACAAGGGGTTGCTCGAGCAGTACTTCGACCTGCTGTGGCGCGCCCTGCACGGTGACCTCGGGCAGTCGCTGTCACTGGGCCGGCCGGTCACTGCGCTGCTGGCCGAGCGCCTGCCGCAGACCCTGGCCCTGGCCGGCGCGGCCATCGCCCTGTCGCTGCTGGCCGGGGTCGGCCTGGCCTACCTGACCGCCTACCTGCAATGGCGGCCACTGAAGACCGCCCTGGCACGCCTGCCGTCGCTGGGTTTCTCGGTGCCGGTGTTCTGGATGGGCCTGCTGCTGATCCAGGTATTTGCCTTCGCCCTCGGCTGGTTCCCGGCCACCGGCAGCCAGGGCCTGGCCAGCCTGGTGCTGCCGGCGATCACCTTGGCGATCCCCAGCGCCGCGGTGTACGCCCAGGTGCTGCAGCGTGGCTTCCAGGGCGTGTGGCAGGAACCCTACATCACCACCGCCTTCGCCAAGGGCCTGAGCCGGGCCCAAGTGCAGGCGCGCCATGGCTTGCGCAACGCGGCCTTGCCGCTGCTGACCCTGATCGGCCTGCAGGTCGGCAATACGGTATCCGGCGCGGTGCTGGTGGAAACCATCTTCTCGCGCAACGGCGTCGGCCGCCTGGCCCAGGAGGCCGTGCTGCGCCAGGACATCCCGGTGGTGCTGGCGATCGTCGCGGTATCGGCCACCGCCTTCGTGGTGGTGAACCTGATCGTCGACCTGCTCTACCCGTACCTCGACCCACGCATCACCCACACGGCCAAGGTGAGCTGAGATGACCATCGACCTTTCCCTGTCCCCGATCGACACCCAGCCCACGGGCGAGGTGGCACATCCTGCCAGCGCCTGGAAGCGGCGCACGCAACTGCAGCGCGCCCGGCAGGCCCTGCTCCCGCTGCTGCGCAGGCCAGGCTTCAGCCTGGCGCTGTTGATCGTGCTGTTCGCCCTGTTCGCGGCACTGGCCCCGCAGTTGCTGACCAGCTTCGACCCCTACGCCACCTCGCCCGCCGACAAGCTCAGCGCCCCCGGCGTGGTGCACTGGTTCGGCACCGACGAGCTGGGCCGCGACCTGTATACCCGGGTGGTCTATGGCGCACGCCTGTCGGTGCTGGCCGCACTGCTGGCAGTGGCCATCGCCCTGCTCGGTGGCCTCGGCCTGGGCGTGCTGGCCGGCTTTGCCGGTGGGCGCGTCGACGCGGCGCTGATGCGCCTGATCGACGTGTTGCTGGCACTGCCCGGCCTGCTGCTGGCATTGGCCATCGTCACCGCGATCGGCTTCGGTACGGTGCCGGTGGCAGTCGCCGTGGGCGTCGGCATCATCCCGGGCTTTGCCCGCACCACCCGCGCCGAAGTGCTGCGCATCAAGACCCTGCCCTATGTCGAGGCCGCCCGCCTGGGCGGCGCCAGCTGGGCGCGCACGCTGCTGCGCCATGTGCTGCCCAACGCCTGGGGCCCGGTGGCGGTGCTCGCCACCCTGGACTTCGGCGCCGCCATCCTGGCCACCGCCGGGCTGAGCTTCCTCGGCTTCGGCGCGGCGCCGCCGGCGGCGGAATGGGGCACGCTGATCGCCAACGGCCGCCACTTCCTGATCACCGCCCCTTGGGTCTCCCTGCTGCCAGGGCTGTTCGTGGTAGCCGTGGTGTTCAGCCTCAACCACCTGGCGCGCAGCGCCGAGGAGCATGCCCGATGAGCCAGCGCCCCCTGATCGAGGTCCGCGACCTGAGTGTCAGCTACACCTTCGCCGGGCAACCCATCCAGGCCTTGCGCCAGCTATCGTTCAGCCTGGCCCAGGGCGAGACGCTGGCCATCGTCGGCGAGTCCGGCTCGGGCAAGTCGACCCTGGCCAATGCCCTGCTCGGCCTGCTGCCGGGCAATGCCCGCATCGAGCAGGGCCAGCTGTGGGTCGACGACGTGGATGTGGCCCGGGCCAGCGACCGTACCCGGCGCCAGTTGCGCGGGCGCACCATCGGCCTGGTACCGCAGGACCCGATGGTCAGCCTCAACCCGACCCTGCGCATCGGCCGGCAGATCGCCGAGGCCTTGCTGCTGGCTCGCGGCCGACGCTACCCGACGGTGGATGCCGATGTGTTGGAGCTGCTGGCCCAGGTCGGCCTGGACGACCCGGCGCTGCGCTCCCGCCAGTACCCCCATGAACTTTCCGGCGGCATGCGCCAGCGGGTGCTGATCGCCATCGCCCTGGCCGGCGAGCCGCGGCTGATCATCGCCGACGAGCCCACCAGCGCGCTGGACGTGACGGTACAGCGGCGCATCCTCGACCACCTGCAACGGCTGGTGGCCGAGCGCGGCATCTCGCTGCTGATCATCACCCATGACCTGGGCATGGCCTGCGACCGCGCCGACCGCCTGCTGGTCATGAAACAGGGTGAGCTCGTCGAGCAGGCCTCGCCCAGGCAGATCCTCTGGGGCGCACGGCAGCCCTACACCCGCGACCTGCTCAACGCCGCGCCGGCCTTCGTGCCACGGCGCAGGCCTGGCGCGCCGAGGGGCCAGGCAGCGCTGCTGCGCCTGAGCAACGTCGGCAAGCACTTCGCGTTGCCCGGGCAGCATGCCCACTTCACCGCCCTGCATGACCTGAACCTTGAGGTGCATGCCGGGCAGACCCTGGCCATCGTCGGCGAGTCGGGCTCAGGCAAGAGCACCGCACTACGGATCGCCCTCGGGCTGGAAAAACCCAGCCACGGGCGGGTGGAGTTCGCTGGCGTGGACGTCAGTGCCTGCAGCTGGCGGCAGTTCCGCCCCCTGCGCCGGCGCATCCAGCTGGTGCAGCAGAACCCGTTCGCCGCGCTGGACCCGCGCTTCACCGTGTTCGACAGCATCGTCGAACCGCTGGTGTCGTTCGGCCTGCTTAAGGGCGAGGCCCTGGAGCGCAGGGCCCGTGAACTGATCACGCGGGTGCACCTGCCGGTGCACTTCCTCGACCGCCTGCCCCGGGAGCTGTCGGGCGGCCAGCGCCAACGCGTGGCGATCGCCCGGGCATTGGCCCTGGAGCCCGAGGTGCTGCTGCTCGACGAACCGGTCAGTGCGCTGGACGTGTCGGTGCAGGCGCAGATCCTCGCCCTGCTGGATGAGCTGCAGCGCGAGCTGGGAATGGCCTACGTGCTGGTCTCCCACGACCTGGCGGTGGTGGCGAGCATGGCCGACCAGGTGCTGGTGCTGCAGCGCGGCCAGGTGGTCGAGCAAGGGCCGGCGGTGCAGGTGTTCGGCCAACCGGCCAGCGCCTATACGCGGGCGCTGATCGAGGCGATACCCGGGCATTCGCGCAGCGTGCTGCCCGTGGCGGTTTGACCGTTTTGCCGTGCGGCACGGGCGTGCCGCGCGGATCAGACATTGAGGCCTATCTGGCAAGAGGTATTGAACATGAGCAAAAGACAGATCCATCTCGGCGCAATGATCCACGGTGTCGGCCACGGCTGGGGCGAATGGCGCCACCCCGAGGCGCTGGCCGACGCCAGCGTCAACTTCGGTTTCTACAAGCAGCAGGCGCAATTGGCCGAGGCGGCCAAGTTCGATTTCGCCTTCATCGCCGACAGCCTGCACATCCATGCCCGTTCCAGCCCCCACTACCTCAACCGCTTCGAGCCGCTGACCATTCTCTCGGCACTGGCGGCGGTCACCACCCATATCGGCCTGGTGGCCACGGTCACGGTCAGCTATACCGAACCGTTCCAGGTCGCCCGCCAGCTCGCCTCGCTGGATTTGATCAGCGGCGGCGCGCCGGCTGGAACGTGGTCACCTCATGGCTGTCGGGCACCGCCGACAACTTCGGCAAGGACCAGCACCCGCCCCACGCCGTGCGCTACCGCATCGCCCGCGAGCATGTCGAGGTGGTCAAGGGCCTGTGGGACTCATGGGAAGACGACGCCTTCACCCGCGACAAGCAGAGCGGCGAATTCTTCGACCCGGCCAAGTTGCACACCCTGGGCCACAAGGGCGAGTTCTTCAAGGTCAAGGGCCCGCTGAACATCCAGCGCTCGCCCCAGGGCCAGCCGCTGATCTTCCAGGCCGGTGTGTCGGAGGACGGGCGCAACTTCGCCGCGCAGAACGCCGATGCGATCTTCGTCAACCCCGAGTCGTTCAGCGATGCACGCGCCTACTACCAGGATTTGAAGCAACGCGCCGCAAGCCATGGCCGCGACCCGGACCAGCTGTTCATCCTGCCGGGCATCCGCCCCATCGTCGGCCGCGACGAAGCAGAGGTGGAGCGCCGCTACCAGCAGGCCGTCGACCTGGTGAGCATCGAGGACGCCCTGGTCGCCCTCGGCCGCCCGTTCAACGACTATGACTTCAGCCAGCACGAGCTGGATGCACCGTTCCCCGACCTGGGCACCCTCGGCGACAACAGCCACAAGGGCACCGCCGACCAGTTGAAGCAACTGGCCCGCGACGAAAGCCTGAGCCTGCGCCAACTGGCCTTGCGCTTCTCGCGCCCAAGACGCGACTTCACCGGCACCCCCGAGCAGGTCGCCAACGCCTTGCAGGACTGGTTCGAAGACGGCGCTGCCGACGGCTTCATCATCAACTCGCTGCTGCCCGATGGCCTGCAGTATTTCACCGAGCTGGTGGTGCCCCTGCTGCAAGCGCGCGGCCTGGTGCGCAGCGAATACAGCGGCAGCACCCTGCGCGACAGCTTTGGCCTGAGCGTTCCGACCAACCGCAACACGCTGCGCCGCGGAAAGACCGCAGTCGCCTGAACCTGCCCTGCACGAAAAGGAATTCCTTGGCAGGAACCTTGTGGGAGCGGGTTCACCCGCGAACACCGGCGAAGCCGGTGCCATGCACCGCGGTGGATTCTTCGCGGGCTTGCCCGCTCTCATAGAACAACACATAACTCATTGATTTAGCGGGGCTCTGTGGGAGCGGGCGCGCCCGCGAACACCGGCGGAGCCGGTGCCAGGCACTGCGTTGGCTTCTTCGCGGGCATGCCCGCTCCCACACGGTACGCGGACCGCTTGCGCACTGAGTTTTCTGCGCGACAGCGCAGCCAATTAAAATCATAATTGCGCATTTCTTGCTGGTTTATTATCAGTAATAAACATAATAAATATAGAACAAGAAAGCCTTTCACAGCTTCGTGAAAGTCCATTAGGTTCTGTAAACCGACCCCAACATGGCGGAGGCAAATGGATTTGTGCCAGCCGCCGTCGAGTCCCTCCCTTCGATCCGCCCGTTGCGCACATCCGAACCCAACCTTCTCGGAGCATGCGACATGGGATTGTCCCGTAGAGACCTGATCACCCGCCTCGCCGCCATTGGCGGCTATTCGGCAGCCCTGGGCGCGCTGGGGCAGAATGCCCTGGCTGCCACCTTCCAACCCCTGCAACTGGCCGCAAGCGGCGGCAACGGCAAGCGCGTGGTGATTGTCGGCGCTGGTATTTCCGGCCTGGTATCCGCCTACGAGCTGCGCAAGGCCGGCTTTTCGGTCACCGTGCTGGAGGCCCGCGAGCGGGTAGGTGGCCGGGTCTGGACTTTGCGCCAGGGCGACCGCGTCGAGCACAACGACGGCAGTTCGCAAACCGTCGAGTTCGACCCGGGCCACTTCTTCAACGCCGGCGCCGCGCGCCTGCCCAGCCATCACCTGACCATCCTCGGCTACTGCCGTGAGCTGGGTGTGGAGCTGCAGGTGCTGGTCAACAGCAGCCGCAACGCCCTGGCCCAACCAGACCTGGCTCGCCCACCGCTGCTGCTGCGCCAGGCAGTCAATGACACCCGCGGGCACTTCAGCGAACTGCTGGCGCGCAGTGTCAGCCGCAACTCCCTCGATGCCGAGCTCGACAGCAGCCAGCGCAAGGCCTTGCTGGACTTCCTCAAGGTCTACGGCGACCTCGACAGCCAGCAGCAGTACCGCGGTTCGGTACGCGCCGGCTACACCCGCTTCGCCGGCGCCGGCGACCAGACCCCGATCCAGCGCCAGCCGGTGCCACTGGACCAGCTGCTGGACAGCAACCTGCTTTTGCCGCTGGTGTTCGACGAAATCCCCGAGTTCTCCTCGACCATGTTCCAGCCGGTCGGTGGCATGGACCAGATTCCCAAGGCGTTCTATCGCCAGGTCAAGGACAGCGTGCGCCTGGGCGCCGAGGTGCTGGGGGTGGATACCGGTGACAACGGTGCCAAGGTGGTCTGGCGCGACCGCAAGAGCGGCCAGCAGCACGTCGAACAGGCCGACTACGCCATCGTCACCCTGCCCCTGCCACTGCTGGCCAAGCTACCGAACAACTTCGACAAGGCCTTCAGGCAGGCCATCGCCAGCGCCGAAGGCGACAAGGCCAACAAGGTGGCCTGGCAGTCGCCGCGCTTCTGGGAAACCGACTTCCAGATCTATGGCGGGCTCAGCTACATCAACCACGAAGCCCGCACCCTGTGGTACCCCAGCGATCACCTCAACAGCGCCCAGGGTGTGCTGGTCGCCACTTACAACACGGGCGCGGTGGCCCAGCAGTTTGCCGCCAAGCCGCTGCAGGCCCAGGTCGCCTCCTCGCGCCAGGCGGTGGAATCGCTGCACCCGGGCCACAGCCACAAGCTGGCCAGGCCGGTGGTGGTGAACTGGTCGAAGATCCCTTTCAGCGAAGCGCCGTGGATCGTCCACGACGAAGTCGCCCAGCCCGGCTACGACCTGCTCAACCAGCCCCAGGGGCGTACCTGGCTGGCCAGCGACGCCCTGGCCCATGGCGGCGTGGGCATCTGGCAGAACAGTGCCGCCGAGTCCGCCCGCCGGGTGGTCGGCCTGATTGCCAAACACGCCAGCCAGACCACCCGCGGCGTTGCCGCCTGACCTGCAAGGAACCACCCCCATGCCTCGTCTTCTTCTGCTTGCCGGAGTACTCATGTCGCTCACCCTCAACGCCCACGCCGACGGCATCAAGCGCGTCGCGCCACCCGGCTCGAACTTCCCTATCTCGCAGCTGGTCACGGTACCGGCCGGCAGCCAGCTGACGTTCATCAGCGGCACCCTGCCGGACGTAGCCGACCCAAAGGCGCCCAAGGGTAGCGTTGCGGCGCTGGGCAACACAGAAACCCAGGCCCGCTCGGTGCTGAACAAGCTGCGCACGGCGCTGCACAGCCAGGGCCTGGACCTTGGCGACATCGTCCAGTTACGGGTGTTCCTGGTAGGTGACCCGGCCAACGGCGGCGCCCTCGACTTCGCCGGGCTGCAGGCGGCCTACACCGAGTTCTTCGCCACCGCCGAGCAACCCCGTACACCGACACGCACCGCCATCCAGGTGGTGGCCCTGCCATTGCCGGGCGCGCTGGTGGAAATCGACGCGATCGCGGCCAAGGCGCCGTAAGTGCGCCAGCCATGCCAGACAAGGAACTGCGTGCATGAAGCCAGCTTTTAAAACTGCCTCTTTTTTCGGCGTGGCCCTGGTCGCCGGGCTGCACAACGCACCCAGCCTGGCCGAGGAACCCGCCGCCCAGGCCCTGGGCACGGTGATCGTCACCGGCAACCGTGGCAGCGAGAAACGCACCGTAACCAGCAGCCCGGTGCCCATCGACGTAATCAGCGCCAAGCAGTTGCAGGAAACCGGCAAGCCCGGCCTGATGGAAGCCCTCAGCGCCAGCGTGCCGTCGCTGACCTTGCCGGAAAAGACCGGCTGGGACGCCAGCGGCATGGCCCGCGCCCCCAACCTGCGCGGGCTCAACGCCGCCCAGGTGCTGGTGCTGGTCAACGGCAAGCGCCGCCATACCAGCGCCACGCTCAACATCAGCGGCATCAACGCCGGCGCAGCCCCCGCCGACCTCGACCTGATTCCCATCAGTGCCATCGACCATGTCGAGGTGCTGCGTGATGGTGCGGCCGCCCAATACGGCTCCGACGCCATCGCCGGGGTGATCAACGTGATTCTCAAGGCCGACGCCAGCGGCACTGCCGTGACCACCGCAGGCCAGGGCTACGACGGCAAGAAGCAGACCGTGCAGCAAAGCCTGAACAAGGGCTTCGAGATCGGCCGCGACGGCATCGTCCAGCTGCCACTGGACGCCCGCAGCCAGAACGACGACAACAAGGCCAGCGCCAATGGCTACAGCCAGGCCGAAGCCCTGGACCGCGCCGGCAAGGTTACCTACGGCGGCTATGGCACGCCGAAGATCAACCTTCTGACCCTGGGCTACAACGCCGAACTGCCGCTGCAGGACGACCTGACTCTCTACTCGTTCAGCACCTGGTCGTACCGCAAGGCCGAGCAGGGCCAGAACTTCCGCCTGCCGACCATCGTCAACACCATCACCACCGGGCCCAACGGGCGCCCCTCGGGCTACACGCCCACCTGGTACATCGAGGAATACGACTACCAGGCGGCGTTTGGCGCCAGGGGCCTGGCCGGCGAATGGGACTGGGACCTGTCCAGTACCTACGGGCGCAACGAGGCCGAACAGGGCACCTGGAACAACCAGAACCCGTCATTGGGCGAGGCCACGCCCAACCATTTCGAATCCGGCACCTGGGTCAGCTCGCAACTGACCAGCAACCTCGACCTGCACCGCAGCTTCGAGGTTGGGCTGACCAAGCCGCTGGACTTCTCTTGGGGCCTGGAACAGCGCCGCGATACCTACCAGGTGCAGGCTGGCGACTGGGCCAGCTGGGCCGACGGCGGCTACTGCAAGGCGCCCGGCAATTGCGCAGCCTCCGGCGCCCAGGTCACCAACGGCATCTCCCCCGCCGAGGCCACCAGTGCCAGCCGCAACAGCTACGCCGGTTACCTGGACGTGGGTTTCAACCCGCTGCCGCAGTGGTACTGGGGCGCTGCCCTGCGCTACGAGCACTATGATCGCAACATCGGGGCCACCCGCAGCGGCAAGCTGACCACCCGCTACGAGCTGACCCCCGAACTGGCCGTGCGGGCGACGGTGAGCAACGGCTTCCGCGCGCCGTCCTTGGCCAACAACCTGTTCAGCGCCCGCTCCACTACCTACGGCGTGGTCGACGGCGTGTACCAGTCGATCAACTATGGCGTGCTGCCGGTGGATTCGGCCGCCGCCAAGGCGCTGGGCGCCGAACCACTGAAACCGGAGAAGTCCACCAACTACAGCCTGGGGCTGGCCTGGCAGCCTGGCGAGCGCCTGGCCTTCACTGCCGATGCCTACCTGATCAACGTGCGCGACCGCATCACCCTCACCGGTACCCTGCTCGGCCCCGAGGTCACCCAGGCCTTGCTCGCCAACGGTATCGACTCGACCTCGGGCGGCCAGTACTTCACCAACGGCGCCGATACCCGCACCAAGGGCCTGGACCTGGTGGGCCGCTACGACCAGGACCTGGGCGGTGCAGGGACGGTGAAGTGGACGGCGGCGTTCAACTGGAACGACACCGAGATCCTCGACTACAAGCAGAGCGTGAACATCCTTGGCACGCCCTACGAGCTGATGAATCGCCAGGCGCGCAACCTGCTGACCGAGGTACAACCGCACACCAAGCTGATCCTTGGCGGCAACTGGCGCCTGGACCGCTACCGGGTCAACCTGGGGCTGACCCGCTACGGATCCTGGCGCGAGGTGAATGCCGCCAACGACCGTTCGCTGGACCGCGATTACAAGGCGCGCTGGATCACCGACCTGGATGCAGGCTACCAGTTGACCAAGGACCTGGAGGTGGCGATCGGGGCGCGCAACCTGTTCGATATCTACCCCGAGCGCCAGGCACCGAGCAGCAAGACCATGGTCAAGGGATACGGGGTGTACTCGCCCTATGGCTTTACCGGCGGGTATTACTTCGGGCGGGTGACCTACACCTTCTGATTCGTGACAAGCCGGCCGACGATGTCGGCCGGCAACCGGTATCAACCACGCAACATATGGACCGCCACACCGGCCAAGGCGCAACTGAACAGTACCTGGATCACGCCACGCTTGAAGCGGAACAGGGCCACTGCGGCAGCAATCGCGATCAACGCCGAAGGCCAGTCGAACGCCCCACTGAAACCCTTTGGCCAGAGCACGTGATAGCCGAAGAACATGGCGAGATTCAGGATCACCCCCACGACCGCAGCCGTGATCCCCGTCAGCGGTGCGGTGAACTTCATCTCGTTGTGGGTCGACTCCACCAACGGGCCACCGGCGAGGATGAACAGGAACGACGGCAGGAAGGTGAACCAGGTGACGAGGCTGGCCGCGACTGCACCGGCCAGGAACGGGTTTTGCTCACCGAACATCGGATGCACGTAGCCACCGACGAAGCCGACGAAAGCCACCACCATGATCAATGGTCCTGGCGTGGTTTCTCCCAAGGCAAGGCCATCGATCATCTGAGTGGGTGACAGCCAGCCGTAATGCCCGACGGCGCCCTGATACACATAGGGCAGGACGGCGTAGGCGCCACCGAAGGTCAAAAGTGCGGCCTTGGTGAAGAACCAGCCCATTTGCGTCAGAGTGCCGGCCCAGCCAAACGTCAGTGTCAGCAGCCCCATGGGCAAGGTCCACAATACGGCGCCGATCAGCACCAGACGCAGCAAATGCCCCATCCGAAAACGCGCATGGTCAGGCGTTGGTGTGTCATCGTCGATCAGGGCCGGGCCGTAGCTGCTCCTGGCAGCCCCATGACCACCACCGATCACGAATTTGCCGGGGGCGAAGCGACCGCCCACATAGCCTGCGATACCGGCAACCAGCACGATTAACGGGAACGGCACATTGAGGGCAAAGATGGCCACGAACGACGCTGCGGCCATGGCCCACAGCCAGCCGTTTTTCAGCGCGCGCGAGCCGATCCGGTGCGCCGCGTGCACGACAATGGCCGTGACTGCAGGCTTGATGCCGTAGAAGACCCCCGCCACCACCGGCACCTCGCCAAAGGCGATGTAGACCCAAGACAGGCCAATCAAGATGAACAGCGAGGGCAATACGAACAATACGCCGGCAATCACCCCGCCCCAGGAGCGGTGCATGAGCCAACCGATGTAGGTGGCCAGTTGCTGTGCCTCGGGGCCTGGCAACAACATGCAGTAGTTCAGCGCGTGCAGGAACCGCTTCTCGCTGATCCAGCGCCGGCGCTCGACCAGTTCCTGGTGCATGATCGAGATCTGCCCGGCGGGCCCACCAAAACTGATGAAGCCCAGCTTGAGCCAGAACAGGAATGCTTCGAACAGTCCGATAGGCCGCTGAACCGCTTGCGATGGTGGCTGTTCGCCCACTGCAGAGGTGCTATCAACCATTTTGCGCTTCCTCACTCGCGAAAGCCGTCAGAAGGCCATCGAAGATACCCCCGGCGACCGTTGTCAGTTGATCGTCATCGCCAATGCTTTGTCTCAAGCCCGCGAGGACACGTTCGATACCTGGTGCTTCCGAGGGCTGGTTGCCTCCCACATCCAGGTAGTGAATGACCGCGGCCAAGCGTGCCAGGCCCGGCTGCTGTAGGGCAAAGCTCTCGATGAGGGTTTCGAGGGACACCCGCTGGCCGACATGGCTGAACCTGGCCCCATCAAAATCGAAGCCCAACGCATCGCCCGGGCAGTCTTCAGGCCTGTCCAGCCAGATGAATCGAGCGTCGGCATCGATGAAGCGACGAATCAACCAGGCACATGCCAGCCGATCCACCCATGGGCGCTTGCGGGTGGCCCAAAGGCGCCCCTGGTAGTCGTTGCGTTCCAGTCGGGTGATCGCCTCGTCGTGGGCACTCGGCTCATCGGAAGACAGTGCGCGGCCAATCGCGGCTTCGAGCTCTTGCAGCGCCGCATCGGCTTGTGCCTTGGGCACGCCCGGGAAAAAATCGGTCGCCGCCAACTGGCTGAAGGCCTTTCTGAGCTTGCGCACCTGCCGTGCGGTCTGCAGCGCATTCTCTGGCGCCAGCTCGGCCCTGCAGCCTGCAATTTCTTCCATCAGGCTGGCGTACTCGTCGCTCCTGTCGAACAGCCTGCTGAAGCGCTCTTCACGCTCAGGCAGCGACAGGAGAAATGCGGTGCCGTTGATAGCCAGCACGTCACGCTCGACTGCCTCGAAAACTTCCCGACCCGCACATTGTTCGGGCAGCAGGTAAACACCATCCCTCAGCACTGCGGCTCCGGAGGCCTTCAGGCTCCTCCAGGCACGCATGCGCTCGGTGGCATTGGCCGTCGGCAATCCGAGGATCAGTAGCGACCAGTGGATCATGTAGAGTACTCAACACAATATGTTTGTACCTCTACACTAAACTGAAACTGTGCAAAATCAACAGGCCCGTAGCTTTTGGGGCTGCTGCGCAGCCCATCGCCGGCAAGCCGGGCTCCCACAGGGACTGCGAAAATCTTGAGGTCGGCGCCGTACCTGTGGGAGCCCGGCTTGCCGGCGATGGGCCGCAAAGCGGCCCCAAATCGCTCAACTGACTGGCACTAGGGTAAACCCGCTCCCACAGGGTCCCCGCTAAATCAAGGAGTTATGTGGAGTTCCATAGGAGCGGGATCCTACTCCAGTGGAATGGTCAGGCGATCGATCACGGCACGGGTTTCAGGCCGCACCCCGCGCCACCAGGCGAACGCCTCCGCCGCCTGCTCGACCAGCATGCCGACACCGTCGGCCAGGCGCGCCACACCCTGCGCCTGGGCCATGTGCAGGAACGGCGTCAGGCCTTTGCCATACGCCAGCTCGTAAGCCAGCCGCGTCTCGCCCAGCACACCTTCAGGTAGCGGCGGCAGCTCGCCGGTGAGGCTCGCGGAAGTGGCATTGACCACGATGTCGAAGGACTGTCCATCCAGCTCCTCATAACGGCTGATGCGCAGCCTTGGGTGGTCCAGTTCGTTGCGCAGGCTGAGCGCCTTGGCCATGTCACGGTTGGCAAGCACCAGCTCGCTTGGCCCCGCCTGCAGGAACGGCAGCAATGCACCACGTACCGCGCCACCAGCGCCGAGCAGCAGTACCCGTCGATTGGCCAGCGGTTCACCGAGGTTTTCCTCGATATCCCGCAGCAAGCCGATGCCGTCGAAGTTCTCGGCAAAGATACGGCCATTCTCGAACTTCAATGCATTGGCCGCCCGCGCCAGCTGTGCGCGCTCGCTGCGCTGGTCGGCCAACTCGAAGGCGCGCAGCTTGAACGGCGCGGTGATGTTCATGCCCAACCCGCCATCGTTGCGAAAGTTCAGCACCTGGGCCTCGAAGCCCTCGAGCTCGCCCTCGATGGCGCCGTACTCCAGGCACTGGCCACTGGCCTGGGCGAACAGGCCATGAATCAACGGGGACTTGGTGTGGTTGATCGGTCGGCCGATCACTGCATAGCGGTCGCTCATCGTGCATCTCCATGGGTGAACAGCACACCGTCTGCCTGCATGGCGGTGATTTCTTCAGGGCTGAAGCCCAGGCCGGCGGCCACTTCGGCATTGTGCTGACCGAGGTCCGGGGCCACTTGGTGGATCGTGGTGTCGCACTCGGAAAAGCGGAACGGCAGGTTGGGCAGGCGCAAGGTACCGTAGCGCGGGTGCTGCTGCTCGATGACCATGTTGCGCGCCTGGATCTGCGGGTCAGCCACGACCTCGTCGATGCGCTGCACCTTGGCGCTGGGGATGTCGATGTCATCGAGCAATTGCAGTATATCGGCTACCCGGCGCGCACCGACCCAGTCACGCACCACGGCCAGGATCGCCTGGCGGTGGGCGTTGCGGCCATTGAGGCAGTGGTAGCGGCTGTCGCTGCCGAACCCGGGCGGGCCACCGTTGGCTTCGAGCATCGCGGCAAAGCGCTTCCAGGCGTCGTCGACCTGGGCGGCGATTACCAGGTCGCCATCAGCCGCACGAAACACCCCGTACAGGGTGGAGGTGGGCATGTCATGGCCGGTCTGCTCGGGCAGGACGGTGCCATCGGACAAGGTGTAGCACTGCACCGCGTATTCATGCATCGACACCAGCGTGTCGTACAGGGCCATGTCGATGTGCTGGCCACGACCACTGCTCACCCGGCCCAACAGCGCCGCATTGATCGCCGCCACGGCATGGATGCCGGTGTACATGTCGCCCAAAGAAATGCGCAGCAACGGCGGCGCTTCGCCCGGCACGCCGACCATCTGCATGATCCCGCTCTTGGCCTCGGCGATCAGCCCGAAGCCGGCGCGGTGGGCATCCGGGCCGGTATGGCCGTAGGCGGAGATGGAGCAGTACACCAGACGCGGGTTGCGCGCTGACAGCTCGGCATAGCCCAGGCCCAGCTTGTCCAGGGCGCCGGGGCGATAGTTTTCGATGAACACATCGGCCGAGTCGGTAAGGCGCTGCATGAATGCTTTGCCACGCGGGTCCTTCATGTTCACGCTGACGCCCTGCTTGCCCATGTTCAGCTGCAGGAAGTAACCGCTCTGCTGTTCATCAAGGGTAAACGCGTGCTGGCGGCCGGCATCGCCGCTGCCCGGCCGTTCGACCTTGATCACCTCGGCGCCCAGTGCTGCCAGGCAACGGCCCACATAGGGCCCGGCCAGGAAGTGGCTATAGTCGATGACGCGAATACCCGCCAATGGCAATGCCTGGCTCATGCCTGCACTCTCCTCGGCACCATCAACCGGTGCTCGCCACGCTGCACGACTTCGCCATGCTGGTTGATCAGCTCCGACGGCAAGACCACGATGCCCCAGCCCGGTCGGCTGTTGCTCGGGCGCATCGCCCCCACGCGCATGCGCACGTGCAGCACATCGTCGACCTTGATCGGCAGCACGAAGTCCCAGGTCCAGCCCAGCGACATGCCCGGTACAAAGCGGTATTCGCACTGGGTCTTCAGGCCGTCGGCGATCGACAGGCCGAACAGGCCATGGGCAACCAGGCAGCCGAAGTGGCTCGCGTTGGCGTACGCCTCGTCGACATGCACCGGGGTGTGGTCGCCGGTGAGTTCGGCGTAGGCCAGGATGCGTTCGCGGGTAACGGTGTAGGTGGGGCTGATGCATTCATCGCCTTCGCAGGCATCGTCCCAGTATTTTTCCACCACGCTCATGCCACCACCTCTGCACGTGGGTCGATGGCCAGTGCCTGGGCGACGCATTTCGCCGGCAATGCCTGAATGAACTCGACCGCCAGGCCGTCAGGCAGGCGCAGCCAGTTGCGGCCCTGAGGCATTTCGCTGACGCCGAAACGCTGTGCGGCGGCCAACGCGGCTTCGAGGTCCTCGCACATGATGCCCAGGTGTGCCATGCGCCCTTCCGGGCCGGCAAAGTCCGGCTGGTGGATGAACTGCAGGCCACCAAGGGTCCAGTACTGCGCAGGCTGCTCGGCGTCACCCTGCATCTCGCGCATGGTCATGCCGCACACCTCGCTGAAAAAGCGGATGTGCCACTGGATGTCCCGCACCCAGAACGCAACGTGTTCAAGGTAGGCTTTCGGCTGGCTCATGGATTACTTCCCTTCTGCTGATCGGCCATGGCGCGCTCAATACCCTTGATGCAGGCAACCAGGGTCGCGTTGACCGGCGTAGCCACGCCGTGGCGCTGGCCCCAGCGCACGACGGAGCCGTTGATGAAATCGATCTCGGTGACCGAGCCCTTTTCCAGGCTCTGCAGCATCGAGGTACGGAAGCTTGCCGGCAGGCCTTCAGCTGCCAGGCACCACGCAGCGTCCGGGCTGGTGAGGCTCAGGCGGATGCCGGCCCGCTCGGCGACGGCGATGGCTTCGCTGACCGCTGCCTTGGCGGTGCTTTCCAGCAGCGGCTCGCTGTACAGCTGGCCATAACTGAGCATGGTGATGCCGCTGAGCGCGCCTGTCGCGACGTTGACCAGCAGCTTGTCCCACATGGTGCCGAGAATGTTGTCGCTGACCGTGGTGGCGAGCCCGGCGCCATTGAAAGCCTCGGCGATGGCCTGCACACGCGAGGTCCGTTGGCCGTCGAGCTCGCCGATGAAGGTGTGTTTGCCTGCCACGCCGGCACGGATCGAACCCGGCGCCAGCATCACGCCACCGACGTAGGTCTTGCCGGCCAATACCCGCTCACGCCCCACGGCCTCGGCCAGGATGTCCTCGTGGCCAAGACCGTTCTGCAGCGATAGCACCAGCGTCTGCGGCTCGCAATAATGAGCACGCTCGATGCCTTGCCTGATCCCAAGCTGCTGCAGCTGTTCGATGTGCTTTACCACTGCCGTAGCGTGACCCGTAGCGCTGAACAGCTCGGCCAGAGTCAACCTACCGTGAGTATCTGGTTGGGGCGCTTGCGTGAAGAACTGAACGACCCGCTGTTCGTGCGCACCCCCGGGGGCATGGCCCCTACCCCGCGGGCAGACCAGTTGATCGGGCCATGCCGCGAGGTGCTGGAATCGCTGCGGCGCCTGACTACCTGGGAGCCGCAATTCGTTCCAGCCACGGCCCAGCGTCGCTTTCGCCTGTGCGTCAGTGATGCCAGCCATATCACCCTGCTGCCCAGCATCCTCAACCACCTGCGTACCCATGCGCCGGGTATTCGCCTGGAGGCGGCGCGCATAGATGGCAATACCGAAAGCGCGCTGGAGTCCGGCGAGGCGGACCTGGCCATCGGCTTTGTGCCTTGGCTGGGTGCGGGGATGTATCAGCAAGTGTTGTTCGAACAGGACTGGGTCTGCCTGAGCAACCCACAACACCCTCGTTTGGGCCAAGGCATGAGCGTGGCGCGCTACCAGGGCGAGGGGCATGTACAGATCAGTGCCGGGACCGGGCAAAAGTTACTGGAGGCTGGTTTGGCGCGGGCCGGCATCGAACGCAGGATCATGCTGGAGCTGCCGGCATTTCTAGGGTTGGGGATGATTGTCGGGTCGACCGACCTTGTGGCAACGCTGCCACGGCACATCGGGCAGACACTTGCCGACATGCATGGTCTGCAGGTGCACGATTGCCCGTTTGCAGTGGAGGGCTTTACGGTCAAGCAGCATTGGCACGCGCGCTACCAGCAAGACAGCGGAAATCGCTGGATGAGGGAGGTGGTTCGGGGCTTGTTTCAAGCAGGTGCCAGTTAGCACACCAGACGAACGCCTCCCTCGCCGAGCTTCCTTGCCTGGAAGCATCGGGGTGCGAATCAGGCAGCAGGCTTGAGCACCACCTTCGTCCAGCCATCATCCCGCGCATCAAAGTGCTTGTAGGCATCGGGGCCTTCAGCAAGCGTCAAACGATGGGAAATTATCTGGGAAGGCTTGGCGCGCCCATGATGAATGAGCTGCGCCAGGCGGCGATTGTAGGCCTTCACGTTCGCCTGGCCTGTGCGAATGAATTGGCCCTTGAACCAGAACGCCCCGAAATCGAAGGCCATCTTGCCCTGCTTCGCCAGGTCGTTCTTCGCACCCGGATCTTCTGGCATGAACACACCCACGACGCCTATGCCACCGGTAGCCTTGGTCGAGGCAACCAGGTTGTTCATGGTGAGGTAGTTCGCTTCATGGCCATGCTTGTCGCAGCACTGGTAACCCACGCATTCGCATCCCCGGTCGGTGCCTTTGCCGTGGGTCAGGTTCATGATCTCGTCCACAGCCTTCTGCTCGACCGCGTTGATGGGGGTTGCCCCAAGCTGCGCGGCCAGCCTCAAACGATCCGGCTGGTTGTCGATCACGAACACCTCGGAGGCACCTTTGATGATTGCCGAATAGGCCGCCATCAACCCGACAGGGCCCGCTCCATAAATCGCAATGCTCTCGCCCGGCTGCAGGCCGGCCAGCTCTGTCGCATGCCAGCCAGTGGGGAAAATATCCGAAAGCATGACGTAGTCATCTTCACGTTCCTGGGCGTCCTCCGGCAGCACCAGGCAGTTGAAATCAGCGTATGGCACACGCAACAGCTCGGCCTGACCACCTTGGTAGGGACCCATGTCGGCAAAACCATATGCGGCCCCGGCAGCACCCGGGTTGGCAGTGAGGCAGAACCCTGTCAGGCCTTTTTCGCAGTTTTCGCAGAACCCGCAGCCGATGTTGAACGGTAGGCTGACCCAGTCACCGACTTTGACGCGGTCCACCCCAGCCCCCACCTCGATCACCTCACCGAGGTTCTCATGGCCGAACACACGCCCAGCTTCGAACGATGTGCGCCCCTCATACATGTGAAGGTCGGACCCGCAGATGTTGGTGGTGGTGATGCGCACCAGCGCATCGGTAGGTTTCTCGATCCTTGCATCGGCAACATTCTTGACGGCGACGTCGCGCGGTGCGTTGTATACGATTGCTTTCATGCTGAACTCCCAGAAGTCAGGGGCGATGGAAAAGCGCCCTACCCTGTTGGGGTAATGGATTTACCTCAGGTGTTCAGTGCTGTACGTGAATAGCAGATCAGTGGCGCTAATCATCGTCGCGCCTTGGATCTAACCACGCTATAGCATTTTCTCCAGCCCGATCGCGCTGCTGAGCCAGGAATTGAAGTGTCGCCACCAACTCCCCGGTTCCTTGGTCAATGTATGTTGCCTGCCATCGTCTTCGGTGACCCATACCAGCTGATTCTTTTCCAGCCGGGTGTGATAACTGAGAGCCGGTGCCATCCCCTCCAGAGCCAGTTCGCGCACCCGTCCAGCAAGCTCAGGGTCATCGACCAACACGCCGACTTCGGTATTCCACAACAAGGAGCGCGAGTCGAAATTGAACGAGCCGATAAACGCTTTCTGCTGGTCGAATATCATCGCCTTGCTATGCAGGCTGGACTCGGAGCTATTGGAGGATCCACCATGAAACAGGCCCAGCCCACTGTCGCTGTCGCCATTGTCACCGGATTGGCTGCGTAATTCGAACAACTGCACACCATGCTCCAGCAAGGTTTTGCGATAAGGCGCGTAAGCACCGTGCGCGGCGGGTACATCGGTGGCTTCCAGTGAGTTGGTCAGCAAGCTGATCGACACGCCAGCGTCGGCACGACGGGTCAGGTACACCACCCCTGGTTGGCCCGGCACCATGTACGCCGAGACAAGGATCAGCTCCTTGGATACCCCATTGAGCTCGGGTGCCAATTGGGTGGCCAACAACAAGTACGGGGCTGGCTCGCCACTCGACAAGACCTTGCTCGGTGCATCCCACATCGCTTTGTTCCAGGCCCAGATCAACTCCCTGCGCCAGTCATTCAGGCGTGGCTGGGTGGTATAGCTCATCAGTTGTTGATAGAGCGCATGATTCTGTTTGCGTACTTTCTCGAGGGACTCGTCCAGCCGAGTCCGGAGGTTTTTCAGGTCCCCGGTCGTCGGCCTGGTCGAGATGAACTGCTCGATGGGTTTGCTCAGGGCACTGTTCCAGTACTGGTCGAAACTATGTCCCAATTGTTCTGCAACCGGCCCGACGCCGAGCATGTCGATGTCGGTGAAATTCCTGTTGGGCTCGGCATCGAAATACTCGTCCCCCAGATTGCGCCCGCCGACGATGGCCGCACTGTTGTCCACCACCCACAATTTGTTGTGCATGCGCCGGTGCTGCCGGGCCAGGTTGAACAGCCGGCCCATGGTACGCGTCACGACGGTACTGCGGCCCAGGTGCAGTGGATTGAACACGCGGATCTGTATATGCGGATGCGCCGCCAGTGTCGCGATAATTCGCTCCAGGTCATCGCTGGTGGTGTCATCGAGCAAGATCCTGACGCGGACGCCACGGTCGGCGGCGATGAGCAGCTCGCGCACCAGTATCCGAGTACTGATGCCGTCGTGAACGATGTAGTACTGCAAGTCGATGCTGCTTTGAGCATTGCGAATCAGCTCGGCGCGTGCGGCGAAAGCCTCGGCACTATCGGAGAACAAGCGAAAGCCCGACTGGCCCCGATGGGGGGCTGCCTGGGCCTGGATAGAACGACCGAACGCCGAATCGTTCGCAGGCAAGGCCTGACTGGGTTCGTGAGAGACAGTGGGTGTCGTACAACCAACAAACAGCAGGGTAAGTAACAGCAGAGCCGTAAGGGGCTGTTTGATTGTCACGGAGGCTACCCCGGGTGATGGCGATGAGGGTGCCGGGTCCCGAAGAATGGCCAGTCCCTTACCACCAGCATCCGGCCGTATCGACCTCGTGCAATGTTTCTTCGATCTGCGGTGTTGTTACAGAAGCGTAGTTCATCTCCTGCTGACCGCGGTGCCTTCACCGAAGGCGCCTGTCGCCAATCAGTCGCGATCCAGCATCTAAGGACCTTGCATAACCTGATCAGGCTGCGACGACTAGGTCAACTGCAAGCGCACTTATGCTCTTGGCGTCCGTTGCAAATCGGCTGCTCCTGTTGATAGCGAGTATTAACCTATGTCGGTCAGCCGAGCTGGATCCGAATGCTGGCCTGTGTGTACCAAGGCGCAGCGGAGTCGACGTGCACATGTCTCTGCTGCTTCGGCTCGAAGGGGGTATCAAGCGTTCCTAGCGCTATGGATATCCAGCCGGCATATTCACCTTGAGAACGTGACCAGAATAAAGTCGAACCGCACGCCAGACAAAATTCGCGCATTACTGTCGGTGAAGACGCATACGTCCTGATGTTATCGGCGCCACGTAGTACTCGCAGGTCGCTACGCGGGACGCTTCCGTAGGATGCGAATGCAGCCCCGTGACCTTTGCGGCACTGGCTGCAATGGCAGTGAGTAACTGCCTTTGGCGCAGTGACTAGTTCGAAACTTACTGCTGAGCACAAGCAGCTACCTAGGTAAGTCATTTTCATTGACGCTTCCGTGCAAATGACGCGAGCGTAACTGTCTTGGCTGAATTGGTCGACAAGTTGTAATTCGCTCTCGGTAAATGGCTGCTATGGGTCGAAAGAGGTCTGCCGATTACGGCCGCTTTCGACCCGAAGCGAACCTGATCCAAAGCTCTGTAGTCAGTGCAGGCCTCATCGCCGGCAAGCCGGCTCCCACAGGAATATCACCAGCCTTCAGGCATGCGCTGTACTTGTGGGAGCCGCGCTTGCCGGCGATGGGCCGCGAAGCGGCCCCGATACCAGTATCGTTGAAGGTGGAGCGGACTATCTATATTGGGTCGAAAGCAGTCATCTACGACCGGCAGCAAACGACCCGTTGCTGCCGGTGAGCCGAACAGCAATCTCTGTGGGAGCGGGCGCGCCCGCGAAGAATCAAACGCGGAGACTGGCACCGGCTGCGCCGGTGTTCGCGGGCACGCCCGCTCCCACAGAGTGCGCATTGCACTCACGACATCAGTTTTTTTCAGCGTCTGCTTTGGGTCGAAAGCCGTCATCTACGACCGGCAGCAAACGATCCAAAGCGGACATCTGTAATCGGGGCCGCTTCGCGGCCCATCGCCGGCAAGCGCGGCTCCCACAAGTACAGCGCATGCCTGAACTGGTGATATTCCTGTGGGAGCCGGCTTGCCGGCGATGAGGCCTGCACTGACTACAGAGCTTTGGATCAGTGTTCGCTTTGGGTCGAAAACGGCCACTCGTGAACGGCCGCCTTCTTCCATGGCGAGCTTTCGCAGTCTGGCGTCAGCGCTCATTGGCTTGGCTGCGTCTCCTCCTGCTTGAAAATACGAAATCCGCGCGCCTGATAATTTCCAAGCGCAGCAGGATGGTCGAACGTGCATGTGTGTACCCACACCCGCTCTGTACCTTGCCATTCCCACGCAGATCGAACAGCGTGACTCAAGAGTGCCCCGCCGAAGCCACACCCTAGAAACTGCGGTGCCAACCCGAAGTAGCGGATTTCGCAGTTACAGCCATCGGGGCGATAAAGCTCGTAATAGCCGGCTATCGCACCACGGTGATAGGCAACCCAGGTACGGTGGCACTCCTGGTCAACGAGTGCCTGCCATTCGGAACTGCTCCAGCTATCAAGATCGCCCCACTCCCAGGGCGTTCCTACCAGCTTGTAGAGAAACCGATTGAATTCCGCCTGAGGCACTTCACATTCGATGATCTGAAGGTCGTGACGCTGTGGTTTTTCCTGCAGCTCGGAAGCCGAGGTCATTTCCAGGTAATAAGTGATGCAAGACCGTTCCATCGTAGACTCCCTGCGTCTTCCCGCTAGCGATCAGACAAGCATGCCAGCTGCGGCTCGACCGCGGCTACACCTGATGTCTGCTTCGGCTCGATCGGAGCAGAATCCACGATTGTCCGAAGGGGCAAGCAACCTCGCTGTCGCGCAACCGCTGCGGTAGCGCAATCGCCCCGACTATTCTCAGAAGCGCTCATCGCCGATCGCCGGCAAGATCAGCTCCCTTACGAACGAAGCCTCGGACAAGCGCAACAGCGCGTCGACCATGGTGACCACATCATGCACCGGTACCTGGCGCCGTTCGCCTCGTGCTGCGGCTTGCGCCAATGGCGTGCTCAGGGAGTCGTCGGTATTCAGGTAACCCAGTTGAAGCACGGTCACCGCCAGGTTGTCATCCCTGAAGCCTTCGCGTAGCGCATCAGCCATGCCGTTGAGGGCGAACTTGGAGGCACCGAACGCCACCTCCGGGCGCCCGCTCTGGCGAAGGGCCGAGGTCGAACCGGTAAGGATCAACTGCGGCCGGGACGCACCCAGCAACTTTGGCACCAGCCGCTTGAGCAGAAGCAGCGTGGCGGTGATGTTCACCTCGACCAGCCTGGTGATCGATTCGTCGCTGTCGTCGAGGAATGCGTAGTGCTCGCTGAAGGCGTGTTCTTCCCAGATGCCCACGTTGCAGATCAGGACATCCAGATCGGCAGGTGTTCGATCCGCGATCTGTGCTACAGCCGCCGTTGGCTTGGCAAGGTCGGCATCGATCCAGTGCAGATCGATGCCCGAGGCAAGGGCCAGGTCGACCGGCTGTTTGCGGGATACGCCGATCAGCGTGTCCCCTGGCTTGCCGAGCCCTTCGAGCAAGGCACGGCCCAACCCTCTGCTGGCGCCTACGATCATCGTCTTCATCTGTTGCTCCTTCCTGGCATCCTGCAAGTATCCATCGACCGATCAACTCCACCGGACATTGAGTACGACGAAGTGCAGCAGGATCCAGACCATCAGCAGCAGATGGGTCAGTTGCAACCCTTCCTGGCGGATCCAGTAGCCGAACCATATCCCGCCCAGCAGCATCGCAAGCAGGAACCCGAGCGTTGCGCTCAAGGCCAGGTTCAACCAGGACAGTGAAGCCTCCAGGCCGGCGCCAAGCACCAGTTCATAGCACCCGACCCATGCCGTGAGGGCGGCGGCTGCCTGTATCAGCACGATGATCGACAGGGCCAGGCGATGGAGGAAGGGAGAGGTCATCGCTCGCCCCAGCAGTGGGAGGCTGATTGCGGGCGGTTGGGCCAGCGGCGCCATCGACATGGTCGCCCCGATCGCCCCGGCCGAACTGGCAAAGGCATTCAGGTTGTTGATCAGGCTGATACTCAGCCACAGGCTCAAGCCAATGCAGCAGGTGATCTGGAAAATCAGCAGTGAGGTCGGAGTGTCCATTCCTGGTCCTTTGTGAGTTCGTTTCCGGAAGTTGCGAGAGCGTCCGGACGACACTCTAGAACCTCCACTTAACTCGAGGTCAATACCGTTTTCCAGGAAGGCTTCCATGCTGGCGAACCAGGTTAAGCCAGGTTCTACTTCACGCGATTGGAGGAGTGGCCATCTCAATCGTTGCCCGTTACTTCGATAACCTCGACAAACCCCTCTGACCTGCAAGGCGGCTCGAACGCAGCCGCAACTGCCTCGATACTCTCCCGCGGCACTTGATGATCCGCGCGGCGCAACGCATTGCGTGCCAGCGCCTGCTCCACCGAGGCACGAACCCAGACCGCCGAGACCGGTACGCCATTGCGCGCGGCCAACGCCAGGATTGGCGCACGATGCACGCGCCGCGGCAGTGCTGCATCGAAATACAGGCAGCCGTTATCATCCCCTGCCCCACGATGCTGCTCGATCCAGGTGGTTTTCCCCGCAGCTTGCATGCCCACGACCAACAGCAATCGCGCTTTCGGGCCACTGCGCGTTAGCGCAGCCTCCAGCGCCAGCAGGGTGAGCCGCCATGCGTCGGCGTTGCGCGATTGGCTGAACACGCGCCCACCGAGCGTTTCAAGGTAATGGTCTGGATTGAACACTCGGGTATCGGCTGGAGGGGCGGACGACCAACGATAGCCAGTCAGCGGCCATGATTGCCCTGCCAGTTCAATGGACCGTCCAGACGCCTCCCGGCCACCGCAGCGTCGGTAGAAGTGCCGATTCGGGTTATCCGTCAGCACCCAGGCGAGCAAACCTTGCCGGCCCGGCGCTTGCAGCTGCATCGCCACAGCCAGCAGCAGCTGCCGCCCAACGCCCTGCCCTTGCCAATGCGGCAGCAGATAAAGACCATAGAGCTCGTTAGCCTCCCCGAACGCCGGGCTTCGGTTCGGCCCCCCCGAGCAGAAGCCGACGATCTCGCCCGCTACCTTGGCCACGTGGTAGCTCACTCCACTGACGGCGAACAGGGCCTGATGCCGTTGTTGCTGAGCCTCGATGGTCAATCCGGCCAGAAATGCATCCGGCAGAATGCCCTGAAAAGTTGTCTGCCAGGCCTTCACCGTCACGGCCGCAATGCCTGCCAGGTCCTCAGGGGCTGCCGGAGCAATGAGCAAGTCCATGTGCACTCTCCTTTGATTCGCCATGTAACGATCAATTGCCGCTTTCAGCAGGTAGCCCTCAGGCTTGTCCTGTACAGCAGCAACGCAAACTGTCTGAACACTGTCCCCAGGCCGACAGCATTGGCGCTGAGCGCTATTTGCCCAATATAGATAGCCCGCTCCACCTTCCTCATGCCTGGTAGAGCGAAACATGTAAATGACCACCGGGCTCGATACCGGCCCGGTGATTGCTCAATACCTTACCAACTGTGCGTATAGCTGGCAGTCAACACAGTGCCGGGTGCCGGCAAGTGGCTGGTGTTGTTGTTATTGCGCAGCAATTGGCTGTAGAGCGGGTAGTAGTCGCGGTTGAACAGGTTCTGGATGCCGACGCTAACCTTGTCGTCAGCGGAGATCTGGTACTGGCTGATCAGGTCGACTGTCGTATAGCTGCTCACCTGATGTCGACCAAAGCTGTCCACGCCATCGAGCCTGTAGTCCTTGGCGTCGAAGAACGTGGCTTGCAAGCGGTTGCTCCAATCCAGGGTCGGCTTGTATTGCACGTAGGCGGTCAGCTTCAGCGGCGGAACGCGATAGCCGGTCATGTCTTGCCAGCCTTTGCCGTCCGGTTTTTCTCGCCCGCGCATCCAGCTCGCACTCCCCCCTGCGCCCCACACCGCATCGTCCGATAGCCAATCGGCACTGGCTTCAGCGCCGTAGATGCGCTCCTTGGTGCGGGTCAGAATCAGGCCATTGTTGAAACTTTGCACATCCCCCAGTTTGGAGGTGGTGTAGAACAGCGCCAAGGTGCCGAGGGTGTTGCTGCCCAGCTCTCCTCGCCAGCCAAGCTCATAGTTGTTGGTCTTGACCGGTTCCAGGTTCGATGCGTCGATGTCGAAACCACGGCGCGCATTGCGCAACTGAATGCCCACATCGGGTAATTGGAAGCCCTGGCTGAAGGAGGCGTAGATTTCCTGGCCGAGTACCGGTGAGTAAACGATGCCCAGGTTCGACAGCACCGCATCGTAATGAATGTCGCCACCCTTCACCGCCACCGGGGAGGCAGCCGTGGATTCAGACAACGGGACGAAGTCATCGAACTCGGCGGTGGAGTATTCGTAGCGCAGGCCGCCGTCGATAGACCAATGCTCGTCGAAGCGATGCTGCAGCTGGGCAAACGCTCCGGCGCTTCGCGTCCTCAGCGGGGGCATGTAGGTGAGCTTGCCGGTCTTGTCGAATACCAGGCCGCCACTGGCGTCATAAGCCGCCGGGTCAAAGACGTCGAGCGGCATGTCGCTGCGCTCCTGGTTATAGTCGCCACCCCACACCAGCTCGGTACTGCCGCTGTTGCCAAGTGGCGTGCGCAGGGTCAGGCGGCTGCCGAAGACTTCACTGTTCTGCATGATCTGGTCGATGTTGCCGCCGCGGGTGGCAACGGCCCGGGCGTCGAACGGGGTGAAGCGGGTGAAGTAGTCCCGGTAGTACATCTGGGCAGAAAGCCGGCTTCCGAGAATGTCGAGATTCTCGTACTCCAGGTTCACCAGGGTGTTGCGAATACGGTTCTGCTCGTCGAGGTCCAGGCCCTTGATGGCATTGGCCGGCACAGAGCCTGCGGGGAGTTTCGCGACGCTTGGGTCTGTAGCGTAGTCAGTGTCCTGGCGGGCGTCGTAGTGGCTGACTGCAAGCTGGATTCGCTGGTTCTCGTCGATGTGCAGCCCCAGCTTGCCGCCAATGTTGTAAATGTTCGAATCGAACAGGTCGCCTTGACTGGGCTCCGGGGCGATCCGGTCGCCATGCGCATCGTACGAGGCACCAATGTGGCGGGTACCGAAGTCGAACGAGTAGTCCACCGCACCCTGAGAGCCTGCGAAATACTGCTGGAACTGCCCCCCCAGGCCATCGCTGCCCAAGCGGGTGAGTGGCGAGGTGGCGCTCAGGCTGGTTTCGGCACGGTTTTCGCCACCTGCAGGCCGTGTGGTGATGGAGATGATGCCCCCCGTGGCGCCGCTGCCGTAGATGGCGCTGCTGCCACGGATGACTTCGACCCGTTCGATCAGTGCCGGGTCGATGTTGGCCAGGTTGCGCGAAGAGTCGCGGTTGGTATTGAGCGGCACCCCGTCGACCATGACCAGCATGCTGCGCCCGCGCAGGGTCTGGCCATACTCGGTGACAGTGCGGCTGGAGTCGGACATGCCAGGAATCGCCTTGGCAAGTACCGTGGCCAGGCTCTCTGAACCCTGGCGCAGCTCCTGCAGTTGTTCATGCTCCAGAACGGTGGATTGCCGCGTTGCGGAAACCAGGCTGCTGCTGGTGCGCGAGGCGGTGATTTCCATCTGCGCCATTTCCACGGGCACGCTTTGGGGTGCGGGGCTGGATGCAGGGGCACCCTGCGCGACGATGACGAACGTGCGCTCATCCTTGGCCTGTACCTGCAAGCCACTGTCCTTGAGCAGCGTTTGAAGTGCTTCCTCAGGTGTGAACCGCCCTTTCACCGCAGGCACGTTTCGGCCTGCACCGAGATCGCTGGCAAAGATGATCTGCACCGAAGACTGCTGTGCGAGCGCGTTGATGGCCTCGCCCAGCGGCGCGGCGGGGAGATCGACGTTCACCTTTTCCCGGCCCTGGGCCGACATTGCGATGAGCAGGCTACTGGCGAGCAATGACAGGCGTAGTTGGCGACTGCGGAGGGGAAAATGCACTTCTCGAGTTCCTTTTTATGGTTGGGCTTTTCCAGTAGCCGCCATGGGGAGCGAGAAACCCTACCTGCGCCTGAGAATTATTTTCTTGTCGATTTGGGTTGAATCCGGACGCTGCCATCCCCTTCTCGCAGCACGGCGACGGGCAGGATGCTTGGCAGCAGATCCAGTAGCAGGTCGACATTGTGCGCCTCGAACACCCCTGTCACCTTGAGTGCGGCCAGGCTTGGGTCGCTCAGCTCGATGGGGGCCTTGCGATAGAGGCGCAGCAACGACACCGCTTCATCCAGCGGCGTCTGCTCGAACACGATGCGGTCATCTTTCCATGCCATCGCCCTTGAGGCGTCGGCCTTCGCAACCGGCATCAGTTGCCCGCCAATCGAGTCGACCTGTTGCCCTGGCCTGAGGGTGACAGGCGCTTGTGCTGCAGCCGCCGCGGTGACGTCCACGCGCCCACGGGCCAAGGACACACGCACCGCGTCGTTATCCAGGCGGCGAACATTGAACAGCGTACCGAGCACCTCGATTTTCGCCAGGCCAGCGGACACCACGAAGGGGCGGTACACGGCCGAGGACACATCGAAAAGCGCCTGCCCTGCGCGCAGGTCGACTTCGCGGCTGAGCAGACGCCAACTGATATCGACATGCGTGCCACTGTCGAGCAGCAGCTTGCTTCCATCGCCCAGCAGCACAGCGCGCCGCTCACCAATGGCGGTAGCGAAACGCTCGCTCTCGTAGGCAGGGTTCAGCCACGCCAGGGCTGCAAAGGCGATCGCAACCGCCAGCGTGATACCTGCCGACTTCACCGCTTTCGAGGGCGCAGGCCTGGACGGCGGCATGGGGAACAGCTGCTTGAGCTCTTCACGATGTCGCCCCAGGGCCTCGTCCAGCGGCGCCTGTTCGGGCTGCTTGGTCATGGATGCACCTCATCGCGCCCAAGCCGTTGCCTGCACGCCGCCAACCCCAGGCGCAGGTGCTTTTCCACTGTCTTGATGGAGATACCGAGGCGAGCGGCTACTTCTGCCTGGGGGATTTCGTGAATCTTGTGCATGACGAAAACAGCCTGACAGCGAGGTGGGAGGTCTGTGATAGCGTCGACGAGCAGTTGAAACTCGCGCTCGCTGTCATACCTGGTCATCGGGGTGGCTGCCGGGCAGGCCACCTCAGGCAGCTCGGAGATAGCCTCTACCCAGGCGCCTCGGCGGCGATCGCTACGATAGCGACTCACGGCGGTGTCGTGGGAGATTTTTCGTAGCAAGGCCAGTGGGGTTCGGACGTTGTCTTTCTCACCGCGCTCAAGCAATTGCACGCACACGTCATGCACTACATCACGCGCCATGCTTCTGTCGCCGAAGCGTCGGCGAATGTGGTCCACCAGATCGTCATAGTGACGTACCAATGTAGACAGCAGCGTCGGTTTGGCGGGATCGAACGACACGATGCATCCTGAATAAGAGGTAGGCCCCGAAACAAGACACAAGTGTAAATGAGAAATAATTGCGAATAAACAAGCTACGGCGTCGAGCCACGCTAAATCGCAGGCAGGTGAGGAATGGTCAGCCCGTTGGCAATGGCACTGGCTTCAAGCTTTGCACGCTCCGCGTCCAGAAGGACATAGGCGGCTTGCAGCGTGGTGATCTTCGCTTGAATGTCGGCCATCTTGCTGGCTACCAACATCGCGCCTTGCGCGCAATCGATCGTATTACCCCGCTTGGCTGCAAGGATGTCGCCGATCTCGGCGAGCGAGAAACCCCCGCTCTGGGCGCTTTGAATAAAGGCCAGATCAACAACGGTCTGGTCGCTGTAGCTGCGGTAATTGTTGGCTTGGCGATGGGCCACGATAAGCCCGAGTTGCTCGTAATAGCGCAGTGTATGGCGGCCGACTCCACTCCGGCGCTCCAACTCTCCAACATTCACAGTAAAAATTCCTTGACTGTAGAGTACGCTCTACACCTTAGCCTGCGCCAATCATCCAGACAAGGATTCAGATATGAGCGTGGAATGCTTCGTCACCGGCGGCAGTGGGTTTGTCGGCCAACACCTACTGGCCCGTCTTACTGCGACAGGGCACAAGACCTGGGTGCTCATGCGCAACCCTGAAAATATCGAACGCCTCAAAGCGCAAGTAAGCCAACTGGGAGGTAACCCTGCATATAATGCAGTTGAAGGAGACATCAGCAGGGATGGACTTGGACTCAGCGAAACAGACAGGCAATGCGTAGCTTCCGTCGCTGTGATCTTCCACCTCGCGGCGCAGTTTACCTGGGGCCTGACAATGGAGCAGGCCCGCGCAGTCAATGTACAAGGGGCGCTGAGAGTCGCCAGGCTCGCGGCGAGCCAGCGTATTCGCTTGCTGATGGTGGGCGGCTATATGCTGCAGAACCTTACCCATCTTTCAAGTATCGGGGTTGATCACGAGCGCCCTGAAAACACCAATTGGCCTGCAGTCTACGGCCGTGTGGGTGGCTACGAAGGCAGCAAGCTGGAGTCCCATTTTGCAGTCATCCGCTACATGCAGGAGGCAGGCGCGGATTACACGATCGTTCATCCTGCTACGGTGTGTGGCCATAGCGAGAGCGGGCATATCCCTCAAGGGCAACCTCTGGCCGACCTCATTCGAAACCTGGCACTGGGCCGGTTCAAGGCTGTCCCTGGTTCCGCCAGGCACTGGTTGCCATTGGTCAGCGTCGATTACCTGGTAAAGATGATGATCTGCGTGGCGTTCGACCCGTCGATGGCCAACCGGCAGGTCCTGGCGCTGTATGAGCACACCCCGAACCTGCAGGGAATGCTCGAGCAATTGGCACAAACGCTGGATATCAAGGCACCCCGCCGCCATGTACCCATAGGGTTGCTGAAGTGGCTATTGGCGATTCCCGGCCTGGCCACCCGATTGTCGATCAGCGCCGAGTCATTGAACTTCATCCAGACGCAGCGCTTCGACATGAGTGACAGCCAGCAACTGGAACAAAAGTATCAGTTGGCACATCCCGACATGGCGCGAACATTGGAAAAGACCGTGCGCTACGTCCAGGGTTACTTGCCCTCTCGTCATGTTCAAACTTCTGCAAAACCTGGCGGAAGATAACAAACGGGTTCTGACAGAGCGCGTAATTCTGTCGAACACTCCGGCAACTTCGGTGTTATATTATTGCACATGAACCAGATGGTTACTTCCTGACCGTCTGGTTAGTTAAAGCGTGTCGACGCTCAACTTGGTCTTTAGGGAAAAAGGCGTGTGAATTGACGTGAAGCGTGACATCCACCTCGTTGTGCTACTGCTATCGGTCATCGGTTGCTCTCTCGCCTCGTTAACGCTGTGGAAGGTCATGGCTTCTCGCGAGCGCGCCCTGGAAGACGTCAATGTCCATGGCCTGAACCTGACCCAGGCACTGTCCACCTATTCGGAAGGTATCGTCCGGCAGAGCTCGATGCTGCTGCTCGGCCTGGTCGAGCGCCTGGAAACCGAGGGCGCCGGGCCTGCGCAGATCGAACGTCTGGATCAACTGGTCAAGCGCCAGCAACCATTGATGCCGCCGATGAGCGGCATCATGATCTACGCCAGGGACGGACGCTGGCTGATGTCGTCCAACCAGCCGACACCCGTCGGTGCCAACAGCAGCGATCGAGCCTTTTTCATCCACCACCGTGACGACCCATCCCGCGACCCCTTCATCGGGCTGCCAATCCGTAGCCGCGTCAACCAGGAATGGGTGATCACCATCAGCCGGCGGTTCAACGATGACCACGGCGAGTTCGCCGGCGTTGTCGCCATGACGCTTGGCGTGGAGAACTTCCTGCAGCTTTTCGGCAAACTGGATGTCGGCCATGACGGTGCCATCGGGCTGGCCTACACCGACGGTTCCATGCTGGTGCGCTACCCATTTCGGGAACAGGACATGGGGCGCAACTTTTCGAAGTCGCCCATCTTTACCAAGTATCTCGTTGACCAGCCAGCGGGCACCGCATCGTTCACCTCCAGCCTGGACGGCGTGGAGCGCCTCTATGCGTTTCGCAAGAGCGACAAGCTACCCCTGGTGACAACGGTCGCGCTGGGCAAGCAGGAAGCACTCTCGGCCTGGCGGCTCGAGGCGCTGCTGTCGTCACTGGTGGTCGCTGCGCTGCTGGCACTGATCGGGGCCATTGGCTGGCTGCTGATTCGCGCCATGAGCCGGCGCAGTGCGGTCGAAAGCGAGCTTCGACTGACCCAGCAGCAGTTGCTGGAGAGCAATCAACAACTCGAAAGCCTGGCAATGCACGATGCGCTCACGGGGCTTGCCAACCGGCGCTGCTTTGACGAGGCGCTGACCCAGGAAATCCGCACCGCCCATCGAAACGGCACCACGCTGGCTTTGCTGATGATCGATATCGACCATTTCAAACGCTACAACGACACCTATGGGCATCCGGCTGGCGACGCCTGCCTGCAGCAGATGGCTGCCCTGCTCTCTTCCTGCATCCGCCGCCCTCGTGACCTGCTGGCACGCTACGGGGGTGAGGAACTGGCCGTGATCCTGCCCGATACCGACAACGACGGAGCGGCCGTCGTCGCCAGGCTGATGCTCGAGCGCCTGGCCTTGCAACCTATCCCTCACAAAGGCAGCCCTTTCGGGCATGTGACCGCCAGCATCGGCATCGCCTGCGCCGATGGAGCGGCCCTCGAAAGCCCACCATCGCTGATTGAACGCGCCGACCGGGCGCTCTACATCGCCAAGCAGGCGGGCCGCAATCGCCTGCATGTCGACCGGGCGAAGGCATAAAGCCAATAACAAGGAATGTACAAATGCAATCTCATTTCGGCAAAGGCGTACTCTTTGCACTCTTCGCCGCTGCATTGAATGCAACGATCGGCGTACTCAGCAAAGTGTTGATGAACAGTGGATTCAGCTCCAGCAGCATCGCCCTGATAAAAACAGTCCTCGGCTGCCTGTTGCTGTCAGCATTGCTCCTGTTTCTAAAGCGGCCCCTGCATACGGCCAAGTGGTTCCATGCTGCCGTTTGCGCATTTCTCGGCATTTTTGTGTTGTTCCACTTTGAAACCTCGGCCTATAGCCATTACGCCGCGGCAGGCGTCGTGGTGATCCTGATGGCAAGCGCGTCCATATCTTCGATATTACTGGGGCGAATAGTTCTCAAGGACCCGATCACCGCCAACGCGACGGTAGGCGCCGGTTTGACCATAGCTGGCATTGCCGTGATTTTTGGCGCCGACCTGGAACAAGGCTTTACGCTGCAAGGTGCAGTGCTCGCTTCGATCGGAGGCTGCGGTTATGGCGCATTTTCGGTTGCCATGAAGCGCATGGGCGTTTCCGGGGGGCTGCATTTCACTCGGCAACTATTGTTTTTCGGCAGCCTCTACCTGCTGATGCCGGCTGCAACCGATGGGTTCAACATTGGCGAGCTGTCGCTGGTGGCGGTCATGGCACTGCTGGCGCTGGCCGCGTTGCCGACCATCCTCGGCTTCTTCTGTACCACCAAGGCCATCGAGTACCTGAAACCCTCGCAAGTCCAGGCGCTGGAGCTGACCGAGCCGCTGTTTGCCGCACTGCTGGCGTTCGTGGTGCTCAATGAAGTACCGCGGGACACGTTGTACCTGGGGGCCGGGCTGATTCTCTTCGGCCTGTGCTTCTCCAATGAGCTGATCCGACTGGGCAAGAAAGCGCCACAGCCGTCCAAAGCATGAAACGCGTGCGAGCAAGCACCTCGAGGCATGCATGCTCGCACGGCCGCATTACCAGATCGCAATATCGTAGGTCAGGTAGATCCGGTTGCTGTCGCGCCCTCGGGAAAAGTCAGAGCGGTAGACGTAGTTGCGAAGCTTCACACCCAGACCTTTGACAGGCCCGGATTGCACCACATAGGCAAGCTCCACGTCACGCTCCCACTCGCTGAGCCCGGCATCAGCCGAGCGACCGTTGTCCCCGCTCAGGTAGCGCGCCATGAAGGTCAGCCCGGGGACACCGGCCGCAGCAAAGTTGTAGGCATAGCTGGCCATCCAGGTTTTCTCTTCCTCCTCGATGAACTTGCCGATGCCGACGTTACTGAACGAGTAGACCGTCGCGCCGCTGATGTATGGCAGCCCTGCCTCGCCGTCGAGCACCTGGTAACCGGCACCGACAGTGTGCCCGGAGTGGGTATAGGACAGCTGCCCACTGAACATGTCATTGTCTATCTGACCACCATGAGCGGCCCCGCTGTCGCGGCTCTTGAAATAGCGCAAGTCGGTGGTCAATATACCGCCGGCCAACGGCAGGTCGTGGATCAGGCCTAGGTAGTCCTGGCGATAGAAGTGTTCGAGCTGGCCGTGGAAATAGCTCAAGCGCAGCTGCTTGCTGGCGGCATATTCGGCCCCCGCAAAGCTGAAATCGCCAGACTCGCTGCCACTGTAACCATCCAGGAACAGGCCGGTGCTGTCGGAGGAGTCCCGCTGCTTGAAACGGTCCAGGTGGCCGGCGGTCAGGGTCAGGCCATCGACATCAGTACTGGTCAGCTGCGTACCCTGGTAGGTCTGCGGCAACAATCGCGCATCGTTGTACACCAGCACCGGTGTCTTGGGCAGCAAGGTGCCATGCTTGACGATGGTCTGCCCCAGTCGCGCCTTGGCCGTCACACCGGCACTGGCGAACTCGTCCGCGGCACGGCCATCGTCATGCACCGGCAGCAAGCCGGTACCGCTGCGCCCGCGGCCCGAATCGAGCCGTACGCCTACAAGCCCCAGGGCATCGAGCCCCAGCCCCAGCGGGCCTTGGGTGAACCCTGATTGGTAGTCGAGCAGAAAACCCTGTGCCCATTCCACACGCTCGCTCTTTGCAGTTGCAGCAGCGCGGGCGCTCATGCCTTGTTCGTCGCGGAAGTTTTCGTTGAAGTAAACGTTGCGCAGCTGCAGCTTGAGCTTGCCGTCGTCGATGAATCCGGCAGCGCCGGCCACAGGCAGCCAGCCGCAGAGCAGGCCACAGGTGGCCCCACGGAAAACAATTCGGGACATTTTCGATACTCTGTTGTTGTTCTTGGATGAGGTGGGCGCCAGCAGCACCCGAGGCAGATCAGACGAAGAAGGACAAGGCACCCGTGACCAAGGCCAGTGCGGTGATGACCAGTGATGTCAGCACCGCCCATTTCACGGTGGCCTTCTGGAAGTCGCCGATGTCGCGATCGACCATGCCCACCAGCAGCAAGGTCGAGGCCACCAGCGGGCTCATCAGGTGCACCGGCTGCCCCAGCACCGAGGCGCGGGCGATTTCAACCGGGTCGATGCCGTAGGCGGCCGCAGCGTTGGCAAGGATCGGCACCACGCCAAAGTAGTAAGCGTCGTTGGACAGTACGAAGGTCAGCGGCATGCTGGTCAGCGCCACCACCAGCGGGAACCAGTGGCTCCAAGCCTCGGGAATCCAGTCGACCAGGGTCTGCGCCAGTGCATCGACCATCTTGGTGCCCGAGAAGATCCCCGCGAAGATGCCTGCGGCGAATACCAGCAGTACCACGGTCATGGCGTTGCCGGAGTGGGCGAGGATGCGCTCTTTCTGCAGATCCAGTTGCGGGTAGTTGATCATCAGCGCTGCGACGAAACCGATCATGAACAACAGAGCGGAGTGCATGACGCCCATCACCAGCGCAGTCATGACGGCAATCACCAGCACCAGGTTCACATACGCCAGGCGCGGGCGCTTGTGCGGGTTGTCGCCGAGGATTTCCTTGATGTAGCAGTTGCCGCCACCCGACTCCAGGGCGATGTTGCCGATGCGTCGGCGCTCGGCGCGGCCCAGCAGGAAGGCGGTGAACACCACCCAGGCCGCACCGCCGATCACGGTCGGCAGCATCGGGATGAAGTACTCGGTCGCATCCAGCCCGAGCGCGGCAATGGCCCGGGTGGCCGGCCCACCCCAAGGGCTCATGCCACTCATGATGCTCAGCGACAGCATGGATACCGTGGCCAGGATCATCGGGTTCATGCCGATGCGCTTGTACAGCGGCAGCATGGCTGCGCAGGTAATCATGTAGGTGGTGGTGCCGTCACCGTCGAGCGCCACCAGCAGCGACAGCAGCGCGGTACCGATGGCGATCTTGACCGGGTCGCCATTGACGCGCTTGAGGATCTTGCGGATCAGCGGGTCGAACAGGCCGGCATCGATCATCAGGCCGAAGAACAGGATGGCGAACAGCAACAGCGCTGCCGAGGGCGCCACCATTTTCAAGCCATCGAGCATCATCTTGCCCAGTTCGGGGGCGAAGCCACCGATCACAGCGAAGACAATGGGTACCACGGTGAGCGCAACGATTGGCGACAGGCGTTTGCTCATGATCAGGTAGGTGAAGGTCACCACCATGATCAGGCCCAGGAGTGCGAGCATGGTCTTTTCTCTTGTTTTTATTCTATCGCGGCCATCGGCAAGGCAGACGGCCCCCTACCCCACTCGGCATCGCCAGGATGCTGAGTGGGATTTTAAGTCAACAATGGGAGATGGAAGAGGCTTTCAGCTGTGATGCCGAGGCTCGGCAGACCAGTCGGCCTGCGCAATATCCGCCTCGTCCGGTGCAGCCGGAATGCCGTTCAGGCGGCGCAGCAAGGTTTCCCGTTCACAGGCATTCTCCGACAGCGAGATGACCACGGTGGCCACGGCGTTGCTGGCCAGGCTGGTCAGGGCACGCGCCTCGGACATGAAGCGATCGATGCCGATCAGCAAGGCAAGCCCTGCCAACGGAATGTCGTGAATCACGGTCAAGGTCGAAGCCAGTGCAACGAAGCCACTACCGGTCACACCCGCTGCGCCTTTTGACGACAACAGCATGATCGCCAGCATCGTCACCGTCTGGCCCAGGCTCAGGTCGATGTTGCAGGCTTGAGCGATGAAGACTGCCGCCAACGACAGGTAGATGGCTGTACCGTCGAGGTTGAAGGAGTAACCGGTTGGCAATACCAACCCGACCACGCCTTTCTTGCAGCCCAATTTCTCCAGTTTCTCCAGCATGCGTGGCAGCACGGGCTCGGTGGACGAGGTGCCGAGCACCACCAGAAACTCCTCGCGGAAATAGCGCAGCAGCTTCCACAGGCTGAAACCATGGGCACGGCAGATACCACCGAGCACCACCAGCACGAAGAACGCACAGGCGATGTAGAGCGTACCGACCAGCTTGGCCAGTGCCCCCAGGGACGTCACGCCGTACTGCCCGACGGTAAAGGCCAGCGCACCGAAGGCGCCGACCGGGGCGAAGCGCATCAGGTATCCAAAGATGCGAAACACCATGGTCGAGGCAGATTCCAGCACATCGAGTACCGGCTTGCCCTTCTCGCCCATGGACGACAGGGCAAAACCGCTGAGCACCGCGATGAACAGCACCGGCAACACTTCGCCCTTGTTGAACGCCCCGATGAAGGTGTCGGGAATGATGTGCATGAAGAAATCGACCACGCTGAGCTTTGCCGCAGACGCGGCGTACTGGCCGAGCCCCGCGGTGCTTAGCGTGGCGGGGTCGATGTTCATGCCGACACCTGGGCGGAACAGGTAAACCGCTGCCAGGCCGATCATCAGGCTGATGACGGTCAATACCAGGAACAGCAGCAAGGTCTTGCTCATCAAACGCCCGAGGGAGCGCTTGTCGGTCATCCCGGCGATACCGGTGACGATGGTGCAGAAGACCACCGGCGCGATCATCATCTTGATCAGCTTGATGAACGCATCACCCAGGGGCTTGAGCGCAACGGCCTGTTGCGCCCAGAAGTGACCGACCACCACGCCCAGCAGGACGGCGCAGAGGATCTGGAAGTACAGCGATTTGGCGAGTCTCATGAGGCATCACCCATTGTTGAAATTGTGCGGATGCGCTTGTTGCGAATGTACAGGTCTGGACTACCGCCTGGGCCTACCCCGCCAACCTGCGGAATGTAGGCGCGTAAACGAAGCCTGAGAACAGCCGCCGGGCGGTTCGCACCACAGAGGCCTGAATCGTCTTGCCATCGGCGCCGCTGCGTGACAGCGCGACATCGATACCGCCGCTTGGGTGTTCCAGGCGTACCTCGGCCAGTTGCTCGGCGCCCTCGCCCAGCAGTTCGCCGATCACCGTACCCGGGCTGACGCAGGCAGTCGCCAGCCCTATCGCTCCGGTGATGGCCAAGGCACGGTGGCAGTTGTGCGGCATGAAGTAGCGGACCTGCAACGTGCCGTCATAGCGGGGCTTGGACACCAGCACAGGCTTGGGGATGACCATGCCGCTGACATCGCCCAGGCCCATGGCCTTGCCGGCTTTCAGCCGCAACGCCTCGAGGCGCTCGAGCAATTCGCCGTTGGCGTCGAGTTCGGCCGGGGATTCCGAGCCGGTGACGCCCAGTTGGCTGGCCTCCACCACCATCATCGGCATGGCCATGTCGATGCAGGTGACCGCAACGCCGTCGATCACATCCTTGGCCTTGCCGGTCGGGAACAGCTTGCCGGTCTTGCTGCCGACCGCATCGAGGAAGGTCAGGTGCACCGGAGCGGCAGTGCCCGGTACGCCATCGATCGCCGTGCGGCCTTCATAGCGCACGATGCCGCCGGGGGTTTCCACCAGCGAATTGACGAAAGTGCCGGTGTTGAGGTTGCGAATACGCACCAGCGTCTTGCCGTCCTGGCCTTTGACAAGCCCTTGCTCGATGGCGAACGGGCCAACGGCGCACAGCATGTTGCCGCAGTTGGGCGCGGTATCAACCCGGCGCTGGGCGACCATGACCTGCACGAACAGGTAGTCGACGTCGGCGTCGGCATGCAGCGAGGGGCTGACAATCGCTACCTTGCTGGTCTGCGGGCTACCGCCACCGATGCCGTCGATTTCCAGTTCATGCCCGGAACCCATCAGGTTGATCAGCAATTCGTCGCGTTCGACCACATTGGCAGGAAGGTCCCATGCGTGGAAAAAGGGGCCCTTGGAGGTGCCACCGCGCATGAGTACGCAAGGAATTCGTTGCATGATTTCGCACTCTTGTTGATCAATGGACATCATTGATGCTGTGGACAAAAGATTGACAGGGATGGATAAATCAATCCAATGCAAATATCGTAGCTATTATTGCGATTCAAGCATCAATTCAGAACCGACTGCCAAGAGCGATCCGAGATGGAATATGAGCTGCAAGACATACGATCTTTCGTGAAAATCGCCGAACTCGGCAGCTTCCACGAAGCCGCAGAAGCGTTGCACCTGTCGCAGCCCGCCTTGAGCCGGCGGATCAAGAAGCTCGAGGAAGGCTTGGGCACTTCGTTGCTGGAACGCACTACTCGTCGCGTCAGCCTGACCAGCGTCGGGCGTGACTTCCTGCCCAAGGCAAGGCGCCTGCTGGATGACTTCGAAGACTCGATCCTGAGCATTCGCGAACTCGCAGAACGACAGACCGGTCAGGTAACCCTCGCCTGTATTCCGACTGCAGCGTTCTATTTCCTGCCGTCGGTGATCCGTGACTACAACGAGCAATACCCCAAGATCCGCATTCGTCTGCTGGACCTCAGTGCCAACGACGGGCTCGAAGCCGTGCTGCGGGGTGAGGCCGATTTCGGTATCAACATGATGAGCGGCCAGCACCCGGACATCGAGTTCGTCTCCCTGGTACAGGAGCACTTCGTGCTGGCCTGCCGCAGGGACCACAAGCTGGCGAACCGTGAGGCCGTCACCTGGACAGAACTGGCCGACTACCGCCTGATCGGCGTAGGCCGGCTTAGCGGTAACCGGATGCTGCTGGACCATGCCCTGTCCGGGCTCAACCTGCGGCCCAAGTGGTTCTACGAGGTTCAGCATCTGTCCACCTCGCTGGGCATGGTCGAGGCCGGGCTGGGCGTGTCGGCCATGCCCAGCCTGGCCATGCCCAGCGCCGACCACCCGACGCTGGTCAGCGTGCCGCTGATCGAACCCCAGGTAACCCGTACCCTTGGTTTGGTCTACCGCAGAGGGGCGTCGCTGTCGCCGGCAGCGGAGAAGTTCGTGTCGATCCTGCTGGACAAGTGGCCCAACCGCTGAACGAAATGCCTTGCTTCCGGCTCGGCACGGCGCAGGGGAAATACAGGCTGAGTTCATGGTTCACTCCCCGCCCAGGCCCAGCTTGTTGGGGCGGCGCTTCTCGATTGCAAACTTGAGCAGTGCCGCGCTGCGGAACAGGCCATGGGCAAACTTGCCATAGGGCAGCGTGATGAACAGCGCCATCACCGTCCCCAGGTGAAGCGCCAGCACGATCGCCATCGCGGCGGTATCACGCAGGCCCAGCAAGGCAAGGCCTGTGGCGCTGACCAACAGCAGAAGCAGAATGAAGGCCCGGTCCATGAGGCGCTGGGCCACATCGCCCTGCTCCGGCGCCCTGCGCAGGTTCAGCGCCAGCAACCCGGCCGGCCCGACAATCAAGCCAATTCCGCCCAGGGTTCCGAGCAACACCGGTGCGCTCAACAGCGGGTACGGCGCCTGCTGGCCCAGCAGGTAGTGATACCCGGTGGCGACCACCGTGGCGGCAAAGCACAGCATGAAGCCGTAGAAGGTGAAGTGATGGAAGCGACGGCGCCAGAGCGTGTAGCGATCATCGGCGTTGTTGCAACCTTGGCCGTGCCCGCCGTCCAGGTATTTCAGGGTCAACGCCGCGCTTGATGCCTCGAACACCGCCCCTTTGGTCGGTTGCGCCAGCGCCTCGGCAGGCGAGACCGAACGCCAGAAGCGACGTACCGCCACCGCCAGGGCCAGCGCTGCAGCGGCAAAGACGCTACCGAACATCAGTGCCAGGGTGTTGTGCGGGAAGACCGCATAGAAATTCCCAGCCAACCGCCCGGGCAGCAGCGTGCCGTTGACGAACAAGGTCAGCAGCAGGAACAGCGACAAGGCTACGGCCAATGCACTGGCGACATAGGTGCCGTTGTGCCTGTACAGCCGCCCGAAGAGGGCCGGCCAGGCGTACTCGGCGTATGTCTGCCCGCGCACCTTGGCCATCGCCTGGGGCACGTTCACCGCGAATTCGTGGGGCTGCGCGTACTGGCAGGCATGCAGGCAGGCGCCGCAGTTGTGGCACAGGTTGGCCAGGTAATGGATATCTGCCTTGCCGAACTCCAGCCTGCGGGTCATCGCCGGGAAAACGGCGCAAAAGCCCTCGCAGTAACGGCAGGCATTGCAGATCCGCATTTGCCGGTCCACTTCCTGCTCCTCGACGTTCAACACCGGGATCAGTTCGAGGGCCGACCCGGCGGCATCAGGCTGGCGTGGTTCAGGCAGTTGCGCAGTCATGGCTCTTCTCTTTTTCTGGATGTTCGTAACCCGCCGCCGCAGCAGCGCTGGTTCCGGCGATACGGCCGAAGGCGGTGCCGATGGACATGCCGACGCCTGCGGTGTAGCCCTTGCCCAGTACATTGCCCGCCATCATTTCACCGGCAACGAACAGGTTCGGGCTGGGACGCCCGTCGAAATGAACGGCGGCGGTTTCATCGGTGCGCAGCCCCAGGTAGGTGAAAGTCACGCCAGGGCGCAGCGGGTAGCCGTAGTAGGGGGGCGTATCGATCGGGCGCGCCCAGTGGCTTTTCACCGGTTCCAGGCCAACGGTGTGGCAGTCGTCCAGCCGTGTGTGGTCGAAAGTGCCCACCTGGCAGGCTCGGTTGTAGGCATGTACGGTTTCGAGGAAGGCCTGCACAGGCAAACCGAGCAGGCCGGCCAACGCCTCAAGGCTATCGGCGGTGGCGCCCGGGAAAACCGGTGGCATGAAGCGCCCGAGGGCTTTCCGGTCGATGATCGAAAACCCGACCTGCCCTGGCTGATGCGCCACCAGGCGCCCCCAGATGGCATAGCGCTTGGGCCAGAAATCCTCGCCTTCATCGTAGAAGCGCTGGCCGTCGCGGTTGACCACCACGCCCAGCGACACACAATCGATGCGCGTGCAGATGCCGCCGTCGTATAGCGGTGCGCGGGCATCGATCGCCACCATATGTGCCTGGGTCGGGTCGCCAATCGTGTCGGCGCCCTGTTCGATCATGCGGCGCAACAGCACACCATCATTGAAACGCGTACCACGGATAAGGAAGTTGTCCGAAGGCCACTCCCCTCGCTCGTTCTGCCCCCACGCCTCGCGCAACCATTGGCGGTTGGACTCGAAACCACCGGCGGCAAGCACACAGGTACGCGCCTCGATGCGCTCGGCAGGCAGGTGTCGCCCCTGAACCTCAGGCGCCGGCACATGGGCCGCGACGAAGCGTCCGCCCTGCAGTTCGATGTCGGCTACTGGCGTGTCGTAGCGTATCTGTACGCCAAGGTTTTCGGCGCTGCGGAAGTAGGCATTGACCAGCGCCTTGCCGCCGCCCATGAAGAAGGCATTGGTCCGTGCGGTGTGCAGCGCACCTGACAATGAGGGCTGGAAATGCACGCCATGCCGGCGCATCCACCCACGGCAGCTGGAGGATGCGCGAATCACCAGGCGCGCAAGCTTTTCGTTGGTCTGGCCACCTGTGACCTTCAGCAGGTCCTGCCAGAACTCCTCTTCCGGGTACGCCTCGAGCAGTACGTCCTGGGGGCCATCATGCATGCACCGCAGGTTACGCGTGTGTTGTGAGTTGCCACCACGCCAGGCGCGGGGTGCGGCCTCGAGCAGCAGCACGCTGGCTCCGGCCTCTCGCGCCATCAGCGCGGCACAGAGGGCGGCATTGCCCCCTCCGATGACTAGCACATCGATCATTTCGCCTCCAGATCACGAAGAGCCGAATGTTCGGCTGCTCCTCGTGACCGGGGACTTTAATGAGAGCCTGGAGGGCGCGAAACGCGATCGTCGAGGGGAGGCATTCAGTTTTTCTAAAGGGGCTGGAAGAGCGTACCCAGAATCCGGGTCAAAGCAGCCGGGCCCCAGGCCATCGGCCCTGCTCCACCAGATCCCGAGCGACCTCCTGCAGTACGATCCGCGTTGCCAACGCTGCCGGCGAGAGCTCGTCATCGGTCAGGCTGACAATGACATTGCGACGCTGCGCCTGTGCTTCATCGATGGCAAACACGCGCAGGCCCGCCTGATGCGCACGGGCCACCGTCGCGCCGGGCTGGATGGTGGCGGCATGGCCCGCACACACGCAATCCATCAACAGCGACAAACCATCGACTTCCATGACGATGCTGGCCTCCAGCCCTGCCCGCTCGAAAATCGAGCGCAACGTCGTTCGCAGACCGTGTTGCGTGCTTGGCATAACCAACGGCAGCGTCGCGATCTGTTGCAACGTGAGCGACTCGCCCCAGCCGTCCTTGACCAGCGGTGCGGGAACCAGCACAAACAGCCGCTCCGTCAGCAGCCCCCGCACCTCCAGGCGCGGCCCCGTCTCTGCCTGGAACAGCACCGCCAGGTCGAGGTGCCGGGCATTGAGTTGGTTCATCAGATAACCAGACAGCATTTCCACCAGGTGCAGCCTGATGTCGGGATAGCGTTCGCGCATCCTGTCGATCAACGCCAAGCCAAGGATCGATGCAGTGGTTGGTGCCAGCCCCACGCTGGCATAGCCGCTCATGCGGCCACTTTGAGCTGCCAGCACAGCATGTTCCGCCTGACGAAGCGCAAGACGCGCATGGTATTCGAAGGCCAGTCCGGCCGCGGTCGGCGCTACGCCGGTGCTCGAACGCGTCAAAAGCCGGGTACTCACCTCGCTCTCCAGCTTCGACAGTTGCTGGCTCAGTGCGGAGGCGCCGATCCCGAGCTCGACCGCCGCCCGGCCAAGACTGCCGTACTCCAGAACACTCAGGAAATAGCGAAGCTGACGTAACTCCATACAGATCTCTTCAACGATGGGGGCAGGCCTGGAGCATGTTAAACGTATTTGCACAGCCTTGATCGACAGAACGCTACCGTGCCTCATCAAGTTGACAGGGACCCTGTGGGAGCGGCCTTGTGTCGCGAAAGGGCTGCAAAGCGGCCCCAGGTTTGATGCGCAACAGTTGAAATTGCTGGGGCTGCTTTGCAGCCCTTTCGCGACACAAGGCCGCTCCCACAGGGATCGCGCCAGCTTTGGGAATTGAGCAAGGCCGTTGCTTTCACAAGGTGCGCAGAACAGATCCGGCGGCCTTGCAATACATTCGAAAATCCGTATATTCGAAAAAACATATACAGTGAATACCCCGCCATAGGCACCAACTGCCCGCACCGAGAACACCCATGACTGACTCGCTGACCCCGACCCAGGTCTTCAAATGCCTCGCCGACGAGAACCGCATTCGGATGATGCTGCTGATCACTCGTGAGGAAGAGCTGTGCGTCTGTGAACTGATCTGCGCCCTGGAAGAAAGCCAACCCAAGGTTTCTCGCCACCTCGCACAACTGCGCACCTGCGGCCTGCTTGAAGACCGCAGGCAGGGCCAATGGGTTTACTACCGCCTGCATCCAGAGCTGCCCGCCTGGGTACGCGATGTCCTGGTAACCACGCTGGAAGCCAATCGCGAATGGTTGAGCACCAGCGCCAAACGACTGGACACCATGGGTGACCGCCCACAGCGCGTCGCTGCCTGCTGCTGACCACTGCCGAGAAAAAGGCATTTCTCGCATTGCCTTTCGAACAACCGGATGCCGCCCGGCTCAAGGCCGAGCTGGCGATCATCGGAACGCTCTGACGTTCAGGGAGATACACCATGAGCAAAAGCCGGCTTTCATTCCTCGACCGCTACCTGACGGTCTGGATCTTCCTGGCCATGGGCCTGGGGATTGCTCTCGGCAGCCTGTTCCAGGGGTTGCCAGCGTGGCTGCACAGTCTGTCGGTGGGCTCGACGAACATTCCCATCGCAATCGGCCTGATCGTCATGATGTACCCGCCATTGGCGAAGGTGAAATACGAGGAGTTGCCACAGGTCTTCAAGGACAAGCGCATCCTCGCCCTGTCGCTGATCCAGAACTGGGTGATCGGCCCGGTGCTGATGTTCGGGCTGGCAGTAGTGTTCCTTTCCGACAAGCCCGAGTACATGACCGGCCTGATACTCATCGGCCTGGCGCGTTGCATCGCCATGGTGCTGGTATGGAACCAGATCGCCGGCGGCAATAACCAGTACGTGGCCGGCCTGGTCGCCTTCAACAGCATTTTCCAGATCCTGTTCTTCAGCGTGTACGCCTGGATCTTCCTGGGCCTGCTGCCGCCACTGTTTGGCCTGGAGGGTAGCGTCATCGAGACCAGCTTCCTCGATATAGCCCAATCCGTGCTGATCTACCTGGGTATCCCGTTCCTGGCCGGTTTCCTGACCCGCAAGACCCTGATCAGCCGTAAAGGCGCCACCTGGTACCAGGAGCACTTCATTCCGAAAATCAGCCCGCTGACCCTCGTGGCGTTGCTGCTGACCATCGTTGCCATGTTCAGCCTGAAAGGCGACATGGTGCTGCAACTGCCGCTGGACGTGCTGCGCATTGCCATCCCGCTGACCATCTATTTCGTGGTCATGTTCTTCATCAGCTTCTGGATGGGCAAGCTGCTGGAGGCCGACTACCCCCGCACCACTGCGCTGGCCTTCACTGCGGCAAGCAACAACTTCGAACTGGCCATTGCGGTGGCCATCGCCACCTTCGGCCTCGCCTCGCCGGTCGCGTTTGCCACCGTCATCGGGCCCTTGGTGGAAGTGCCGGTACTGATCTCGCTGGTTGGCGTGGCCTGGTGGCTGAAGCGTCGCTGGTTCGATCAGCCATCGGGTGCCTTGTCCCAGGAGTGAAACCATGACCGAACACCACATTCCCAACATCGACAACGACCTGGTCGATGTGCCGACAGCCGAGAAACTGGCGATCGCGCAGCAGTCCACCCACAAGCCTCGCATCCTGCTGCTGTACGGCTCGACCCGCGAACGCTCCTTCAGCCGCCTGCTGACCGAAGAAGCCGCCCGGCTGCTGGAGCACTTCGGTGCCGAGACGCGAATCTTCAACCCGTCCGGGCTGCCATTGGCGGATGACGCGCCGGATGACCATCCGATGGTCAAGGAGTTGCACGACCTGGTGCTGTGGTCGGAAGGCATGGTCTGGTGCTCCCCGGAACGTCATGGCGCGATGACTGGTGTGTTCAAGTCGCAGATCGACTGGATCCCCCTGAGCATGGGCGCCGTACGGCCGACCCAGGGCAAGACCCTCGCGGTCATGCAGGTATGCGGCGGTTCGCAGTCGTTCAACGTGGTCAACCAGTTGCGCGTGCTTGGGCGCTGGATGCGCATGTTCACCATCCCCAACCAGTCGTCCGTACCCAAGGCCTACCTGGAGTTCGACGAAACGGGCCGCATGAAACCGTCCCCGTACTACGACCGTGTCGTCGATGTCATGGAAGAGCTGGTGAAGTTCACCCTGCTGTTGCGCGACCGCGCCGACTACCTGGTCGATCGCTACTCCGAGCGCAAGGAGTCGGCCGAGGAACTGTCCAGGCGTGTCAATCAACGATCCATCTGAATCACAACTCGAGAACAAGACCATGGCAATCAAAGTAGGCATCAATGGGTTTGGCCGTATCGGTCGCCTGGCGCTGCGCGCGTCCTGGGGCTGGCCGGAATTCGAATTCGTCCAGATCAATGACCCGGCCGGCGACGCCGAGACCCACGCCCACCTGATCAACTTCGATTCGGTCCACGGCCGCTGGCAGCGTGAAGCCGGGGCAGAAGGCGACTCGGTGGTGATCGAGGGCAAGCGCATCAAGGTCACCGCGAACAAGGCCATCGCCGACACCGATTGGTCGGGCTGCGATCTGGTCATCGAAGCCAGCGGCAAGATGAAGTCGGTAGCGGTGCTCCAGGCCTATCTGGATCAGGGCGTCAAACGTGTGGTCGTCTGCGCTCCAGTAAAGGAGAAAGGCGCGCTGAACGTGGTGATGGGCGTCAACCAGCACCTGTTCGACCCGGCGCAGCACCGTATCGTCACCGCCGCTTCCTGCACCACCAATTGCCTGGCCCCGGTGGTCAAGGTGATTCACGAGAACCTGGGCATCCGCCACGGCTCGATCACCACCATCCACGACCTGACCAATACCCAGAGCATCCTCGATACGCCACACAAGGACCTGCGTCGTGCCCGTGCCTCGGGCATGAGCCTGATCCCGACCACCACAGGCTCGGCCACCGCAATCGCCGAGATCTTCCCTGAGCTGCGCGGCAAGCTGAATGGTCACGCTGTGCGTGTACCGCTGGCCAACGCCTCGCTCACCGACTGCGTGTTCGAGGTGGAGCGTGAGACGACGGTTGACGAGGTCAATGCGCTGCTGCAAGCCGCTGCCGAAGGGCCGCTCAAGGACATCCTGGGCTACGAAGAACGCCCTCTGGTATCCATCGACTACCGCACCGATCCACGGTCTTCGATCATCGACGCGCTGTCCACCATGGTGGTCAATGGCACCCAGGTGAAGATCTACGCCTGGTACGACAACGAGTGGGGCTACGCCAACCGTGCAGCTGAACTGGCACGCTTGGTCGGCACGGCGGAGTAACCGGCGATCATGAAGGCGTTGTCAGCCCTGTCTGCGGAAGTGCGTCAGTACCTGCTGGTTACCGGCAACTACTGGGCCTTCACTCTCACCGACGGCGCATTGCGCATGCTGGTGGTACTGCACTTCCATTCGCTGGGCTACACGCCGCTGCAGATCGCGGCGCTGTTCCTGTTCTATGAAGTGTTCGGCGTGATCACCAACCTGGTGGGCGGCTACCTCGGCGCCCGCCTGGGGCTCAACCGCACCATGAACATCGGCCTGGGCATGCAGGTGCTGGCCTTGCTGATGCTCACGGTGCCGGCAGCCTGGCTGACAGTGCCCTGGGTGATGGCGGCACAGGCGCTGTCCGGCATCGCCAAGGACCTGAACAAGATGAGCGCCAAGAGCTCCATCAAGCTTCTGGTGCCGGACAGCCAGCAAGGCACCCTGTACAAGTGGGTAGCCATTCTCACAGGTTCAAAAAACGCGCTCAAAGGCGTGGGCTTCTTCCTTGGTAGTGCCCTGCTCGCCCTGCTCGGCTTCACCCTGGCGGTGCTGGCCATGGCGGCGGTACTGGCATTGATCTGGATCGGCAGCCTGATCCTGCTGAAGAAAGACCTGGGCAAGGCCAAGGCCAAACCGAAGTTCCGCGACATGCTGTCCAAGAGCCGGGCCATCAACATTCTCTCGGCCGCACGGCTGTTTCTCTTTGGCGCCCGTGACGTCTGGTTCGTCGTGGCTTTGCCGGTATATCTGAGCACGGCTTTTGGCTGGGACTTCTGGCTGGTCGGCGGCTTCCTGGCTGCATGGATAATCGGCTACGGCATCGTCCAGTCGCTTGCCCCCCACATCACTGGCAAGAAACGCGGCCAGGTGCCCGACGGTCGCGCGGCTTTCATCTGGGCGATCGCCCTTGCCGGGCTGCCGGCGCTCATCGCCGTGGGCCTGTCGGCAGGCTGGTCGGCCCAGGTGATGGTGCTTGGCGGGCTGATGCTGTTCGGCGTGCTGTTCGCCGTGAATTCGTCACTGCATAGCTACCTGATCGTCAGCTATGCCAAGGAAGACGGGGTATCGCTGGATGTGGGCTTCTACTACATGTCCAACGCGCTAGGGCGGCTGGTCGGTACGCTGCTTTCCGGCTGGGTATTCCAGGCTTACGGGTTGGAGGCCTGCCTGTGGATCTCCACAGTATTTGTTCTGCTGGCAGCACTGATATCGTGTGCATTGCCAAAGCATGCCAGCGATTGCAATTGACCCACTCAGCGTGTGCCATAGAATCGCGTCCCCCGAAATCTGCTCTCCAGCACGACAAAGTCAGGGGGCCGCTCGATAAAGCGGCCCCCATCGGCGGATACCATGGCGTTCAACGTTCTCGGTTCTATTCGCTCAACAACTGGATGATTGTCTTGCCCTTGGCGCGGCCTTCTGCGACCTGGCGGAAGGCGTCGTTTACCTCGTCCAGTGCGAACCGTTGCCGATCCACCCGGATCGTCAGTTGCCCCGCATCTGCCCGCCTCTGATCGGGACTTTTCTGCAGCGCTATCCCGATGTGCGGCTTGACCTCCGGCTGAACGATCACAACGAAGACCTGCTCATGGAGGACATAGATGTGGCGATCCGGATAGGCGTAGTGAAAAACGAGGGCCTGGTGGCGGTACCGCTCGGCAACACCCTGCGGCAGGTATACGCCTCGCCTGCCTATCTGGAACGCCACGGCCTGCCACTGGAGCCTGGCGAACTGGCAAACCACAACTGCATCGGCTTCACGTTGCTGGAGCAATACGATCGCTGGCGCTTCACACGGGGGTCGGACGCGTTCGATATCGCCATCACAGGCAACGTCACCAGCAACAGCAGCGAGGCCATTCGGGAAATGGTGCTGTGCGGTTTGGGCATCTCCCTCTCCCCACAATGGCTTTTCAAAGCAGACGTTGAACGCGGCAGCGTGCTAAGCGTGCTTGACGATTACAAAGCCACGGCACTGCCCGTCAGCGCGGTGTTCAGCCGCGAGCGGCGACATTCGGCACGGGCGATGGCCTTCATCGACTTTCTGCGCGAGCACCTGCACGGTCTTGCGCAAGAGCCGTAGGCCTGCGTCAGTCGGGTGCACAGGCGTGGAGCAACGTCAACAAACAATCTGGCACTGCTCATTTGGACCGGCTTCGCAGTGATGAGAAACGCAGCCGTCTCAGCGCTTGAAATGTTCCCGGATAATGTCCGCGAGGCCAGAAACGGAACGACTGGCATCCTCGACCGTCTGCAACCGCACGGCGAACGCGGGCAGTGTTGGTAACCCACATTCAGGTGCAGCCAGGCTGATATCTTCAGGAACGAGACTTTGCAGCCATGGCGTAACCGCCAGCCCGTTGCGAACCATGGTCAACGTGGTATCGACCGACGCATTTTCAAATACCACCTTTGCCACGATACCTGCTTCGCCAAGACACCGGAAAACGGTGTCGCGAAAGGCGCAATTCGCCGTCAGGAAGCACAGAGCCAATGGGCGCCGTGCCGATGCAGTCTCGTTGCCCAGCCACACCAGCTGATCAACAGCCAGGCGTTCGCCCAACTCGACATCAACCGGGCCTTGGCTGAGCACCAGATCGAGTTCGCCCGTGGCGAACACCTGGTCGAGGTCCACGGACGAAGCACTGAAGATCTTTACCTCGGCCTTGGGGAAGGCATCACCGAACGCCTTCAGCACGGGAGCAAGCGGCGCGCCGGCCATATCGAACGGGAGCCCGAGACGCACCGGGGCGTCTGATTCCCTGGCCCCGACACTGGCGCAAAATGCATCATGCATCCGCAGCAGGCGACGAGCGTCAGGCAACAACGACCTCCCCTGCCAGGTCAGGCTACTGCCTTGAGTGTCACGCATCAGCAATGGGCAGCCGAGGAATGCCTCCAACCGCTTGATTCGCTGGCTGACAGCCCCTTGTGTCAGGTGCAGGCCTACCGATGCAACACTCATGCTTCCGGTATCCGCCACTTCGACAAAGGCCCTGAGCAGCGCCAGATCAAGGGTGTGGTTCTTGTTCATGCCAGGCCATTAGCAGTGTTAATACCGGTATTGTAATTCGTCGATACGCAAAAGCCACGCGCCGCTCTAGATTGCAAGCCTCAGACTGACTTGCAGAAGGAAGTACGCGCATGATCAACACGGTGGACAGCATCAACCTGCAACATGAACTGGATACGCTGACCGGATACTGGAAGCCCAAGGTCATCGGCCGCGTCAACAACCATTTCATCAAGATTGCGAAATTGAAAGGCGCGTTCGTCTGGCATGCCCATGAACATGAAGACGAAATGTTTACGGTGGTCTCTGGCACGCTTCGCATCGAGCTCGAAAGCCGCACCATTGTCCTGAACGCAGGAGAATTCTGCGTGATTCCAAAGCAAATGCGACACCGGCCGATTGCCGAGGAAGAATGTGCGGTCATGCTGATCGAAACGGATACCACCCTCCACACCGGTGCAGAGACTTCATCACTCACGGTTTCGATAGAGGAGCAGTTATATCCGGCGTAACTCAGTCAACCGCGGTTCACGCCTTCAGGCGCACCGCGCAAATCGCCGGTGCAGGGAGAAAGCCGCACAGGGTGACTGTGCGGCGGGTTCAATCACTTTTTGATGATGTTGTGTTCCGGACCGTACGGGAACTTGGTGATGTTTTCACTACCGTGCTCATTGACGATCAGGATGTCGTGTTCACGGTAACCGCCAGCTCCCGGCAGGCCTTCGGGCAGCATGATCATCGGCTCGATCGACACCACCATACCCGGCTCGAGTACGGTGTCGATGTCCTCACGCAACTCCAGGCCTGCCTCGCGACCATAGTAATGGCTAAGCGTACCGAACGAGTGGCCGTAACCGAACGTACGGTATTGCAGCAGATCGTGCTCCAGGAAGATCTCGTTCAGCTGCAGCGCGATGTCGCTGCAACGCATGCCGGGCTTGACCAGTTCAAGGCCAGCCTCATGCACCTTGACGTTGACCTCCCACAGGCGCAGGTGCTCATCGGAACAGTGGTCCAGGAAAAGCGTACGCTCCAGTGCGGTGTAATAACCCGCGATCATTGGGAAGCAGTTGAGGCTGAGGATGTCGCCCTTGTTGACCTTGCGCGAGGTCACCGGGTTGTGGGCGCCGTCGGTATTGATGCCCGACTGGAACCAGGTCCAGGTATCCATCAGCTCGGAGTCCGGGTAGGTGCGGGCGATCTCACGCACCATCGCCTGGGTAGCGTGCAATGCCACTTCGTACTCAGGTACCTGGTCACGCAGGGCCTCCACCACTGCAGCGCCACCGATGTCGGCTACCCGGGCGCCCTGGCGGATGATCGCGTGTTCTTCAGCCGACTTGATCATGCGCATGCGCATGCACGGCGCGGCGATGTCCACCAGCTCGGCCTGCGGGTAACGGCTGGCCAGTTTGTCCCGGTTCATCAGGTTGAGGTGGTCGAACTCGATGCCGATGCGCCCGGCCTTGGGCAGTGCCTGCTGAATCGCGACAAAATAGTTATCACGCTGCCAGTCGGTGTAGATGATGTTGTCGGTACCGACCGTACGGCGCCATGGCTGGCCACCATCGATGTTGGCACTGATCGACACGACGGCTTCCTGAGTGACAACCAGTGCATAGGGGCGGCCAAACGAGCAGTACAGGAAGTCGCTGTAGTAGTTGATATTGTGGTAGGAGGTAAAGACCGCAGCATCGATATTGTTTTGTGCCAGGTAAGTGCGCAACTTGGACTGACGGTTGGCATATTCCTGTTGCGAGAACGTCGGTTTGACTTTTTCGCCGTTCTTGATCTGAATGGTTTTTGGCATTTGCATGTTTTTTATTCCTTGTAGTTAACAGCGGAGAAACTTGTTTATCGGTGCCACTGGTGACCATTCGACCAGATAAGCCGAATGCTTTTTTGCGCGAATCCGACCCGTAAATGACCAGATCCGTCGCCGTGCAAACGAGGCCAAACACCGCAAAGGCGACGCAGAATCCGAGGCGCCAGCGCAATCAACCGATAGTGAGGATTCAGTGGGGGCGGTGCGCGAACAAGCGCTCGAGAAGTTGCCGCGAAACGCCGATCAGCGTTGCCAGTTCGCTGACTCCAAGCAGGTGGGATGTAGACGGCGGGAACAAAGCCAGGGTCTTCTTGACCTGTTCCGAAACACTGGCCGGTGCATGCACACATTTGATCTGGCCGACAGGCAGGTCTGCGTAATCGTCAACGGTGGGCAACCACCACGTCATCTGTTTTGCCGCACAGCGCACCTTCGGCCCCGATACACGGTGGCGCAGATGCGGGGTGCCTGTGCGTGAACGCATTTCATCACCCGGGCAGACAATGAGTATATCCAGCGGTTTTGCCTGGCTCAGTTCCACGGTGGCCGTGGAAATACCGTTGCTGGCCTTCAACGGCCGGCCGCCAAGGCTGATGATCTGCCACTGGCACACTTCGCACCGGGCAATTTCATTGGCGATGCGCAACGGCTCCAATGCGGCGGCCAACGCATAGAAATCAAACCCTTCACTCAACAGGAAACCAATGCGCACTGTGCTTGCCAATGGCTGGCCCACTTCGGTCAATTGCTGCATGTACTACCTCCAACTTTACCCACGCAGCGTCTACTGCGAACAGTAATATTGTCCCGGTAGTTGCCTGGCCAGATATGTCAGATTTCGACCCCTAATTGCCAGGCAGAATGGGCAAGCAAATCAGTTCGTCCGACATGAACGTTTTCGCCGCCCCTGAACTCGTGAATCAACGCATGCCGTGACCTACGGGATAGAGCCACGGCAGCTTTTGTCAATTCCAGGTCGGAAACTGACAATTCCAGCCGATGGCGATCTGATCAAATTGGGACATCTGCTACTGCTGCAAACCGGACGAGCTTTTGCAATTACAAGAACATAGAGAGACCACCCGATGAACGATAGCGTTGTAATTGGCGAACTCACCTGGCCCGAGTACGCCCGGCGTGTTGCATCCGGCAGCCCGATATTCTTGCCTGTAGGCGCCCTGGAGCAACACGGCCACCACATGTGCATGGAAGTGGATGTACTGCTACCGACCGCGCTGTGCAAGGCCGTAGCGCGCAATGTCGACGGCCTGGTGCTCCCCGCATTGGCCTACGGCTACAAGTCGCAGCAAAAATCGGGCGGCGGAAACCACTTTCCCGGCACCACCAGCCTGGATGGCGCAACACTGACACATACAATCCAGGACATCATCAGGGAGCTGGCCCGGCACGGCGCGCGTCAGCTGGTGATGATGAACGGGCACTACGAGAACTCCATGTTCATCGTGGAAGGCATCGACCTGGCGCTGCGCGAACTCCGTTATGCCGGCATCACCGATTTCAAGGTCGTGGTCCTGTCCTACTGGGACTTCGTCAACGCGCCTGAGGTCATCCAGGAACTCTACCCTGACGGATTCCTCGGCTGGGACATTGAACACGGTGGCGTCTTCGAGACTTCGTTGATGCTGGCCCTGCACCCCGAGAAAGTCGACCTGACCCGTGCCGTCGATCATCCGCCAGCCACCTTCCCCCCCTACGATGTGTTCCCGATCATTGCCGAGCGCACGCCGGCGTGTGGAACCTTGTCATCGCCAAAAGGCGCCAGCCGCGAGAAAGGCGAACTGATTCTGCGTGTCTGCACCGAAGGCATCAGCAACGCTGTCCGCGAGGCATTCAGTTAAGCGCCGCAACACCGCATTGATCTACCAGAGCACGATTCGCATTAGCTGTTAACCCGCCATCTATAACAACAAGGGTAATGATAATGTCCAGCCATTCAACTCTGGCCCCCGGCCTCAAGCAGCGCCACGTCACCATGCTCTCGATAGCCGGCGCTATCGGTGCCGGCCTTTTCATCGGATCGGGGCATGCAATTGCAGCGGCCGGCCCAGCGGCCATCCTGGCCTACATCATGTCCGGCACACTGGTTGTGCTGGTCATGCGCATGCTCGGTGAAATGGCAGTTGCTTCCCCTGATACCGGTTCGTTTTCCACCTATGCCGAACGCGCAATGGGTCGTTCGGCCGGTTTTACCATTGGATGGTTGTACTGGTGGTTCTGGGTGCTGGTCATTCCCATCGAGGCAATTGCCGCAGCGGCAATCCTGCATGCCTGGTTCCCCGCGATCGAAACCTGGGAATTCGCACTGGCCGTTACTGCCCTGCTCACCTTGACCAACTTGTTCAGCGTTGCGCGCTACGGGGAGTTCGAGTTCTGGTTCGCCATGCTCAAGGTCATCGCCGTACTGGCCTTCATCGCCCTGGGTGCGCTGGCCCTGACCGGCGTGGTGCCAAACCTCAGCGTCAGTGGCGTGGCCAAGCTGAGCAACGACTTCGGCGGTTTCATGCCCAACGGCATGGCAGCGGTGATTGGCGCCATGCTGACCACGGTGTTCAGTTTCATGGGCACCGAAATCGTCACCATCGCCGCCGCAGAATCCAAGGACCCCTCCAGACAGATCACCCGCGCTACCAACTCGGTCGTGTGGCGCATGGGCATCTTCTACATCGTCTCGGTGTTCCTGATCGTCTCGATCGTGCCCTGGAACGACCCCATGCTGGTGCAGGTCGGCTCCTATCAGAGGGCCCTTGAGCTGATGAACATCCCTCACGCCAAGATGATCGTGGATGTCGTCGTGCTGATTGCCGTGGCCAGCTGCCTCAACTCGGCAATCTACACCGCATCGCGCATGGTCTACTCGCTGAGCAGACGTGGCGACGGCCCTGCCGTTCTCCAGCGCACCTCATCGGCCGGTGTGCCATTCGTCGCGGTCATGGCCAGCACCGCTGTAGGCTTCCTTACCACCGCGTTGAACTACTTTGCGCCGGACGAGGTGTTCTCCTTCCTGCTGGCGAGTTCCGGTGCCGTGGCACTGCTGGTCTACCTGGCCATCGCGGTATCGCAACTGATCCTGCGCAAGCAGATGGCTCGTCGAGGTGAGGTCATGGCCTTCAAGATGTGGTTGTTCCCCTGGCTGAGCTACTTGGTCGTCGCCTCCATCATCGGGATTCTGGCAATGATGCTGATCATGCCCGGCCACCGCATGGAAGTAATGACAACCGGCGCGCTGGCAATTGCCATCGTGTGCATGAGTTCGATCTTCTCGCCCAGGAAGCGCCCACTGCCCCGTGTCGCAACCAAATCGGCCTGAGGCTGGCTCAGCCGCTTCGCCCTGCGAAGGCTATGCGTTCGCAGGGTGTCGCCTTTTTGCGTCAAACTGCAAACAGGGGGCGAATATCGGCCAGTGCGCACCCTGTAGCCTGATTGCTGCGTGTAGTATGCCGCCGCAGGCTTGGAGCCCTTTTACACAAAAAATTGCCTGTATCGGGAGACAGGCGCTGAACACGTCATCTTGCATTGTAGGAGTCGTATTGATGGCTACGCCGAGATCCTCCCCGCTGGCCACGGGTTACCCTGTCGATGCCCCCACACCCAAGATCGTCGGGTTTCTGGTGATCCCCAATTTCACCACCATCGGGTTCGCCTCTGCGGTGGAGACCTTGCGCATGGCTAACCTTGCTGCGCGCAGGGCCATGTTCCAGACACTGATCATCGCCGCCGACATGGAGCCGGTGAGCGCCAGCAACGGCATGCGCATCCTGCCTGAATACACCATCAAGGATGCGCCCAAGCTGGACATGCTGTTTGTGGTAGGGCCAAACCCCATCGTCTCCGACCACAATACCCGCGCCATCCTGAACTGGCTGCGCAAGCTCGCCCATGACCAAGTGGCATTGGGTGGCATTTGCACGGGTAGCCATTTGTTGGCGCGTGCCAATCTGCTCACGGGTTACCGTTGCACCATCCACTGGGAAGATATCGAAGCGCTGAAAGAGCGCTTTCCCGGGATCATCATTTCCAGCCAGTTGTTTGAACTTGACCGTGACCGGTACACCAGCTCGGGTGGGGTGGCATCAATGGACATGTGCCTGCAACTGATCGCACGCGAACCCGGCGGGCGAGAGATTGCCGAACATGCGGCCGAATTGCTGTTGTGCGACCGCGTTCGCAGTTCGCAGGAACGCCAGCGCGTGCCCCTGCGACAGCGGCTAGGGACGTCCCAACCCAAGCTCAGCCAGGTAGTCAGCATCATGGAGGCCAATCTCGAAGACCCTGTGACCCTGGAGGAACTGGCGCAGTTGAACGACATCTCAGTTCGGCAGTTGGAGCGCCTGTTCCACAAGCATCTGCAAAGTACCCCTAGCCAGTACTACCTTGAATTACGCCTGTCGCGCGCCCGACAACTGTTACTGCACAGCGAATCGCAAGTACGGGATATCGCCCTTGCCTGTGGTTTCGTTTCGCCGGCGCATTTCTCCAAATGCTACAGCCGTTTCTTCGGCGTCTCTCCCATGGGTGAACGCAAGCAGGTTGCTGCGGCTCAGTGCTGATCATCGACGAGTGCAACGAAGCGTCGGTGAAACAGGGATCGCAAGTGACCGCTTTGAACCGTTAGCTGCCCTTGCCAAGGGCGGCTAACGGCCAAAGGCAAATATCGCTGAATCAGCCCTTCAGGCACTGAGCAGTGCTTCGAGCTCGCCCTTTTGATCGAGGCGTTTCAGATCATCAAAACCTCCCACATGGACACTCCCCACAAAGACCTGCGGCACGGTCCTGCGCCTGGATCGCAGCAGCATCTCGGCCAGATGGTTCGGCGAAGCCTCGATATCGATTTCCACGGCACTGACCCCCTTGTGCGCCAGCAGTCGCTTGGCGCTCACGCAGTAAGGGCAGTGTTGGGTGGTATAGATTGTCACCTGGTTCATGTCGGTTGCCCTCCTAGTGTGCCAACGGCGGGAAGTCGATATCGGTGGTGGAGATGTTGTTCAGGTAGTTGGTCAGGGTCAACAGCGTGACCTGTGCCACCACCTCCACGATCTTGCCATCGCTGAGACCAGCCTCGCGTGCTGCGGCGACCTGATCGTCATTCAATTGGCCGCGGCTTTCGGTGATCTGATGCGCCAGCGCGGCGACCGCGCTGAGCGTGCCACTACGCGCCTGGCTAATGGCCTCATCGCTCAAGCCGGCTTTGGCACCAAAAAAGCTGTGTGCGGCCAGGCAATAGTCGCAACCATTGATTTCCGAGGTGGCAAGCGCAACCACTTCACGCTCCGCGGCGCTCAGTGAGCTCTTGCCCAGAGCCTGGGCGAGGCCCAGGTATCCATTGAGAGCGGCTGGGGAGTGAGCCAGGGTCTTGAAGGCGTTGGGTATGAAACCAAGGCCTTTCTGAATGCCTTCAAGGGCAGTGCGCGAGCCAGCAGGGGCCTGGTCCAGCGAGAGAGCAGCGATACGAGTCATGGTAGTTTCTCCAGTAGGGTGATTAACCAGCTTGTCGATCAAGCCTGGAGTCAATACTAGGGAAGACGACTATCCTTTCGGCTTCAGATCGTCGAATCTATGCAACCGATCGTCCAAACCTGAGCGCCCCATGGACCGACTATCGACACTGCTCAAGCACTTCAACCTGCATGCGTCTACCTTCCACCACGGTGATTTTTGTGGAACGACCCGCTTTCATGGGCAGCAAAGTTCCGGCCACGCGCACCTGCTTCGTTCGGGTCGCCTGACCTTCAGTGACAAACGTGGTCAGCTCATGGAGCTGGCGGAGCCAAGCCTGATACTTGCGGTACGTCCGCAGGAGCATCAGTTGCTGGCGATCGAAGCAGACGAAGCGGAGTTGGTGTGCGCCACCTTGCAGTTCGATGGTGGCGCCAACAATCCGCTGACCCAGGCCTTGCCGGACTTCATCATCAAGCCGTTGCGCGAATTGCAGGGCCTCGATGGCACCCTCGAATGGCTGTTCGAAGAAGCCTTCGGCGACGAGTGTGGACGGGATGTCATTCTCAATCGGCTGTTCGAGTTGATGGTGATTCAGCTACTTCGCCATCTGATCGCCAGCCGCAGCATTGCTTCGGGGATGATGGCCGGGCTGGCCAATGCACAGCTGTCCCGTGCGCTCGTGGGTATCCATAACGAGCCACAGCACAATTGGACCGTGGCAGAGTTGGCTGACCGCTCAGGCATGTCGCGCGCGAGCTTTGCTGCGCACTTTCGCGAGACCGTGGGCATCACCCCTGCCGATTACCTGGCGAACTGGCGAATCAGCCTTGCCCAGAAACGGCTGCGCGAAGGCCGCCCCATCGCCCTGATTGCCGATGAGGTCGGCTACGAAAGCCCGTCTGCGTTGGCCCGCACCTTTCGCCGCAAGGTGGGTGCAAGCCCGAGGGAGTGGCTACAGCAGAGCACGCATGATGCCTAGCCGAGTGACAGCTGCGGCCAGCCCGGCGATGGGCCAGTAACGCGGGGATCAGTCGTCGTAGCGGTGATTGTTGCGCCAGCCATAATGATGGCCACGGTCGTGGCGGTGACGGCGCCAGCCCCGGTCGTCGTCATCGTCGTCATAATCCCGGTAGCGATGCCCGCTCTCGTCATCGTATTCCCGGCCCATGTGGTTGCCCAAGGCACCACCCACACCGCCACCGGCTGCTGCGCCGATCATGCTGCCAGTGGTGCCGCCCATCTTGCGACCCACCACGTTGCCGCCAGCTGCACCCAGTGCGCCGCCAATGGCCGCCTCGCCACGGCTGTGCTTGTCGGCACCCACCGCACCACCGGCCGCGCCACCCAGGCCGGCGCCGATTGCCGAGCCGGTGCTGCCGCCGATCGACTGACCGACTACCGAGCCCAATACTCCACCCAATGCGCCACCTATACCTGCTCCGGTATTGCCGCCTGCCGACGCAACGCCGCTAAGCAGGCCAAGTGACAACAACAGAATCGAGGAGTACTTCATTTGTGAAAGCCTCAGAGGGATACGGAGGCGATCCTGAGGCTCTGGACAGGGGCTTACAATGGAAATCCGACGAGTGACACGACTTGGAAAAATTCTCCAAGTTATTGTTTTCCCGATGGAAACTTAAGGGTTTTTCAACGGTCACAGGCTGATTGCAAAAAGCCTTTCCAGTGGTGGAGAAGCCTTTTATTTCTACCCGTCACCCGTGCTCCCCCTCCAAACTCACTACCCTTCTGCCCCAGACCTTGCTTGCCCCAAACCGCTGGATCAACAAGGTGACAAGTGCACCAAGCAAAGCCAGGGCCATGTCCTTTTGTGCATCCCAAGGGTCTTGCTGGGTCGCGAGAAAGGCTTGTGCCTGGTCATCACCCAGGTATTGGCCACCTATCCACTCCAGCAGCTCGTACAGCGCCGATGTGGCAAGGACGAAGGAAACGGTACACAACGCCAACCAACCACCTCGCAACCGGGCCTGGCGCTGGAGCAGCTCCCTGATCGGCAGGACGAACAAAAGGCCGTAACTCAGATGCACCAGACGATCGAACTGGTTGCGCTGCCAGCCCATCCAGGCATTCAGAGAGTGGTCGGTAAGCGCACGCAGCCAAGCGTCATAGGGGACTTTGGCATAGGTAAAATGCGCTCCTAGCTCGTGAATCGCCAGCATCACCACGATTGCCAGGTAAGCATGCCGAGAAAAGCGCCAATAACGGCTGGTCGCAGCCAAGGTGAGCAGAAGCGCCAGCGGCAAAACGTTTTCGAGCCACCAATCCGCACGATCAAGCGGCGCAACCCCCGAGGCAAGCATCAGCAACATGGCAGATGTCAGCAAGCCCGCGGCTTGGCGTGGCGTGGCCGAAGGGGCAAAGCTTGTTTGCAATGCTGGATTCCTGTTCATGGTTTTACGCTCGGCTTGAGCACGGTTGAGCCTCGCAGGGCAGCTAAAGTTTCCTCCGGGCGCCGGCTTCACCTGTTGCCATGTCACCTCAACGACAGTTCTTCATGATGTTGGTGGGGCCAGTAGCACTGAAAATTACCGATGGATGATTCCACCTGAACTTTACCTCCCTCCTTGGCTTCCCCTGCATAGACCACCCGGCCCCAGGAGATGAACCAATGAGAGCACTGACATACCACGGAACCCAGGACGTCAGGGTCGACAATGTCCCCGACCCACTTATCCAGGACGAGGACGATATAATCCTCCGGGTCACCGCTACCGCCATCTGCGGCTCCGACCTGCACCTCTACCATGGCAAGATTCCACAGACCGAGCCGGGAGATATCTTCGGCCACGAGTTCATGGGTATCGTCGAGGATACCGGCCGCGGGGTAACCAACCTGCAGGTCGGTGACCGCGTGGTGATTCCCTTCGTGATCGCCTGCGGCAGCTGTTTCTTCTGCCAACTCGACCAGTTCGCCGCTTGCGAAACGACCAACACCGGCCGGGGTGCAATCATCAACAAGAAAGGCATCCCGCCAGGGGCCGCGCTATTCGGATATAGCCATCTGTATGGCGGCGTGCCCGGTGGCCAGGCGGATTTCGTGCGGGTGCCCAAGGCCAACGTCGGCCCATTCAAGGTGCCTACCGCCCTGCCGGACGACAAGGTGCTGTTCCTCTCGGATATCCTGCCCACAGCCTGGCAGGCCGTCACCAATGCGCAGGTCGGCTCAGGCTCGACAGTTGCGATTTATGGCGCCGGGCCGGTCGGCCTGCTGAGCGCAGCCTGCGCGCGCATGCTGGGCGCCCAGACGATCTTCATGGTCGACGACAATGACTACCGCCTGGCGTTTGCCCGCGATGCCTACGGCGTGGTGCCGATCAACTTCGAGCAGGATGACGATCCGGCCGACACCATCATCCGCCTGACCCCCGGCATGCGCGGCGTGGACGCCGTCATCGATGCGGTCGGTTTCGAGGCCAAGGGCAGTACCACCGAAACGGTACTGACCACTCTGAAGATCGAGAGCAGCAGCGGCAAGGCGCTGCGCCAGAGTATCGCCGCGGTGCGCCGAGGCGGCGTGGTCAGCGTGCCTGGGGTCTATGCGGGTTTTATCCACGCCTTCATGTTTGGTGATGCCTTCGACAAGGGCCTGACGTTCAAGATGGGCCAGACCCACGTGCAGAAGTTCCTTCCTGAACTGCTCGAACATATCGAGGCCGGGCGTCTGGAGCCGGAACTCATCGTCACCCACCGTCTGGCCCTGGAAGAAGCGGCTTTGGGTTACAAGTTGTTCGACCAGAAACAGGACGACTGTCGCAAGGTCATCCTCGTGCCGGGCGCTGCTGCCGGTACATTGGGACCTGACCATTAGCAGGGACCTGTGGGAGCGGCTTTAGCCGCGAACACCGGCGCAGCCGGTGCCATGCACCGCGTTGGATTCTTCGCGGCTAAAGCCGCTCCCACAGGTTACGCGGACCGCTTGCGAATTCAGTTCTTCCAGCCGACCCGCTCAACGCTTGCGTTGCGTTTCATCACGAGCTGTTTTCTGCGCAGTGGAATCATGGGACGTGCCAGTTGACCCATCAGGACGCTGCGCATCATTGTCCCGTTCCTCTTCACCTCGGGTTCCGCTGCGAGGTGCCTCCGATCCTTTCTTCATCTCCCCTCCTACCCCTTGCTATGTTCAGGCGACGACGGCCCGGTACCGCGTTTGATCCCACGCGGCCCAAGCACGCCCCAGATGGCCAGGCCGACAATGGGCAACGCCAACAGCAACAGTGCCCACATCGCCTTCGTCACGTCGCTCTTGTCACTGCGGAAAACACTGACGATGGCCCACAGATCGAGCAACACGATGATCGCTGCAACAGCGATCCAGAAATATGTCACAGGCTCGGTCATGATCGCTTCTCCTCTGTTAGTCCGGCCGCAGCGCGAGGCCCGCACCGCCGCCCTCCTACCTAGAGGAAGCCGGCAAACGGAACAAAGTTCAGGAAGCTTTCCCCACCCTTGATGGGTGGCACACAAGCAATGAACCAATCCCGCAGGAAACACGTCCACCAAAAAACAACGCACGAGTGACCGGCCATGACGACCGACCCCGTACTCGAGGCCCTTGATTACCTCAAGGCCCACAAGCTGGTACTGACCACCGCAGAATCCTGCACGGCCGGTGCCATGGTTGCGCTGTTGGCAGCAGTGCCGGGGACCGGCGAGGTTCTGGAAAGCGGCTACGTGGTGTACTCGCCAAGCGCCAAGAAACGCCTGCTCGGCGTCAGCCCACAGACTATCGAACGCTACGGCCTGACCAGCGAGGCGGTAGCCTGGGAGATGGCCCTCGGCGCATTGAAAGACAGCGACGCCACCGTCGCCATCGCCAGCACGGGTGTCGCCGGGCCACAGCCGCAGGATGGCATCGCCCCGGGCACTGTGTGCTTTGCCTGGGCCTTTGCCGGCGAGCCTTTGGCGGTATTCACACGCAGCCAGCGCTTTTTTGGCGAGCGCGCGGATGTAATCCGCCAGGGCGCGCTGTACGGGTTGTCGCACCTGGCCCATTACCACCAACGCTGGCTGCGCGGTGAGCGCGCCTGAGGGGCTACGTAAGGGGCTACGTGAGAGGCTACGTGAGAGGCTGCAAGCATGGACGAAGACGAGTTGGCTTCAAGGCATCACCCCGTCGAGGAAGACATGCGCATGCAGCAGCGGGTCTGGCGATTCGAACGGGTCGGATGGTACGCGCTGGTGCTGGTCGTGCTGCTGGGCCTGGCCGGGCTGTTCGGCAACGGTCCGCTCAGTGACGCCCAGGTCATGAGCGACGACGGCCGGGTGCATGTGGAGTATCAGCGCCTCAGCCGCAGCGGCACCACCGACAACCTGCGCATCACGGTTCGCGGCAATGCCGGGGAGCCTGTGATGTTGCTGCTCGGGGGGACCTTGCTACACGAAGCCAGCATCGAAACGCTGCAGCCAGAGCCGCAAGTATCGCTTTCCCATGGCAGGTCGCTCCTGCTCCAGCTTGGCACCAGCAAAGAGGGTATCGCCACCCTCTACCTGACCCTGCGCAGCGAACATGTCGGCACTCTCGAAGGTGTTGTCAGCGCCGGCCCAGGCAGCGCAGTGCGTTTCTCCACCTTTCTCTACCCGTAGGAGCGCGACATGGACTCCATTCTTCGTGCGACCGGCATGTACATCGCGCTGATGCTGCTGTTTCGCGTGGCTGGCAGGCGCTCGCTGGCAGAACTCACCACCTTCGACTTCGTCCTGCTGCTGATCATCGGCGAAGCAACCCAGCAGGCACTGCTCGGCGAGGACTTCTCGTTCACCAACGCCATGCTGGTGATCGCCACGCTGATCGTCCTGGATGTCGGCCTGTCGCTGGCCAAGCTCAACTCCAAGCGCCTGGCCCGGCTGGTTGATGGCCACGCGACACTGGTCGTGGATCACGGGCGCTTTCTCCACCACCGAATGCGGCGGGCACGGCTGACCGAAGACGACATTCTCGAGTCCGCCCGGGACAGCCAGGGAATCGAAAGCGTCGGGCAGATCAAGATCGCCATCGTCGAGCGCAACGGCAAGATCTCGATCATTCCGCAGGAGTGACCCTGCCTGGCCGGCGCAACCCGCGCGGATTCCGGTGAGAGCCGCCTTTCGCGACAGCAGTACGCTGATCATCCGCTTTGAACCTTGGCGCGCGGCCCCTACTCCATCGAAGGCAATCGTGATTTTTTCAGCCCCGAAGAGGTGTCGCATGAACGCTATCGATTTGTTGATCCAGGACCATGAGCTGGTGAAGAAGCTGCTGGAGGAACTCTCCTCCACCACTGAGCGCGCAGTGAAGAAGCGCGCCGAGTTGCTCGAACGCATCAAGCAGGAGGTAAGCATCCATACCGCCCTGGAAGAAGAAATCCTGTACCCGGCCATCAAGCAGGCCGGCGGCAAGGAAGAAGCGAAGATGTACTACGAAGCCAAGGAGGAACACCGCACCGTGGACTCCCTGGTGCTGCCAGACCTGCTGCAGACCGAGACCGGCACCGTCGAGTTCGCCGGGCGGGTCAAAGTGATGAAGGAACTGCTGGAACACCATATCGAGGAAGAAGAAAGCGAGCTGTTCCCGACCGCCCGCAAGCTGCTGGGCAAGCAGGAACTGGATGAGCTCGGCCAGGCCATGGAAGCGCAGAAGAAACTGCTCAAGGGCGAACAGCGTGCCGCGTGATGGAGGCCTGGATCGACTTTCTTGAATGGCCCGCCATGGTCCTGACGGTACTTGCCGCCTGGTGCATCGGCTCACGGCGCCCAGGCCGGCGCAAGCTGGGTTTCTGCTGCTTCATTGCCAGCAACGTGCTGTGGGCCGCCTGGGGGTGGCAGGCGCAAGCCTGGGCGCTGATCCTCCTCCAGGGCTGCCTGTGCGCCATGAACCTGCGAGGCTGGAAGAAAAACACTGCCGTGGAGTCGGGCTGAAAGCCCGGTTTCATGCCTGAAAGCCCAACGGCGAGGAGCCAGACCATGATCGAACCCAACACACCCGATCCGTACGTGGACGAAGTACCCCACAACCCAGGCGAGCCTGTGCCTGAACAGGAGCAGGAAGCGCCCGACTGGCCCGAAGGCCAGGTGCCGCCGGAGGAGCAGTCCGACGGCTGAGGCTCACCTAACGAGTGGCGTTGCCTGCTTCGCCGGCAATGCCGCTCCCCCAGTCACCCAATCCTGCGCAAGGAGGCAAGTGTCTCATGAGTGATCGCATCATCGCCTTGTTCACCGATACCACACTGTTCGGAGTTTCCGTTCTCAATTTGTTGCTGGCACTGACGGTAGCGCTGCTGACATTCCTCGTGGCGCGGGCGGCCATCAGTTTCATGCTGCATCGGGTCAGGCGCTGGTCCGAGCATGACGGCGCGCTCAGCCAGGTGCTGGCCAAGGTGCTCGCCGGGACCAGCAATTTTCTGCTGTTCCTTGCCTCGCTGCTGGTGGGCCTGAGCATGCTCGACCTGCCCGAGCGCTGGCTGACCCGGGTCGGTAGCCTGTGGTTCGTGGTCGCGGCATTGCAGATCGGGCTGTGGGCCAACCGCGCCATCGGCCTGGGCCTGAGTCGCTACTTCGCCCGGCAGCGCACCGACGGCTTGAACCAGGGCAGCGCGCTGGCCACGCTGTCGGCATGGGGCGCGCGGGTGCTGTTGTGGTCAGTGGTGCTGCTGGCGATGCTGTCCAACCTGGGCGTGAACATCACCGCCTTCGTCGCCAGCCTGGGGGTAGGCGGTATCGCCGTTGCACTGGCCGTGCAGAACATCCTCGGCGACCTGTTCGCCTCGCTATCCATCGCCGTCGACAAGCCGTTCGAGGTGGGCGACTTCATCGTCATCGGCCCCCTGGCCGGCACGGTGGAGCACGTGGGGCTGAAGACCACACGCATCCGCAGCCTGGGCGGCGAGCAGATCGTCATGGCCAACGCCAGCATGATCAGCAGCACCATCCAGAACTACAAGCGCCTGCAGGAACGACGGATCGTGTTCGAGTTCGGCCTGTCCTACGACACGCCAACCGAGGCCGTGAAGAAAGCACCCGCCATTGTCGAGGAAGCGATCAAGGCACAGCAGCAGGTGCGCTTCGACCGTGCCCACCTGCGCGGCTTCGGCAAGGAGGCGCTGGAATTCGAGTGCGTGTATATCGTCAAGGACCCCGGCTACAACCTGTACATGGACATCCAGCAAGCGATCAATTTCCACCTGCTCGAGCGCTTCTCGAAGGTGGGTGCAAAATTCGCCGTACCGGTACGCGCGATCAAGGTCACGGCCTTGCCAGAGGAATCGAAGCGCGGGCCTCAAAGTATTCACGTGGGGTAACCCGCCCCCGTGCATGTCAGCGCTCGAAGCATTCCGTCGCTTTCACGGCACGGCCGTGGGTAATGCAGGCCGAACAGAAGGTGACCAACCCGCAACGGAGTATCGCCATGAAGATCATGAAGCCTCATTCGTTACTGCTCGCGCTGTACCTGGGGGTCAGCGCACCTGTGGTGCTGGCAGCCACCGACCTGAACGATCAGCGTGCTCCTGGCACGCAGCCGCATGACAGTGGGCACATGAACGGCCAAGGCGGAGCGACCGGCTCCGGCACGCCTGCGGATGCCATGGGGTCGGGCTCTGGCGGCACCGATAGCAATGATACTGACAATACCGGTGGCGATGGCACTACCGACCGATCGGGTAGTGACAGCAATGGATCGGAACGCGGCAACGGGACAGGAAGCTCCGGTGGTTCGGGCTCCAGCGGTAGTTCCGGTAGTTGAAGGTTCGCGCGAACTGCCCTATGGCCGACGACGCGTGCTCAGCTCGATCCAGACTGGTGCATGGTCGCTGGCCTTGGGTTCGTTACGCACCCAGGCATCGACACCAGCCCGCTTCAGGTAAGGCGCGAGCTCGGGGTTGAGCAGCAGGTGGTCGATACGCAACCCGGCGTTGCGGGCCCAGTGGTTGCGGAAATAATCCCAAAAGGTATAGATGCGTTCGTCCGGATACAGATGACGAATGGCATCGACCCAGCCTTGATTCAGCAGTTTCTGGTAGCACGCACGTGATTCGGGCTGCAGCAGCGCATCCTTCATCCAGGAGCGCGTGTTGTAGATATCCATGTCGGTAGGCACCACATTGAAATCACCCGCCAGCACCGCGGGATGACCACTGTCATGCAGCCCTTTCACATGGGCGATCAGGCTTTCGAACCAGCGGAGCTTGTAATCGAATTTCGGCCCCGGTTGCGGGTTGCCGTTCGGCAGATACAGGCATGCCACCAGCACGCCCTGCACCGCTGCCTCGAGGTAGCGGCTCTGGTTGTCGTCCTCCATGCCAGGCAGGCCACGACGTACTTCCAGCGGTTCGCTGCCCCGCGCCAGAATGGCCACGCCATTCCACGAAGGCTGCCCTTGGTAGAGGCAACCATAACCCGCCGCTTCGAGCGCCTGGCGAGGAAACTGCTGATCCGCCGCCTTGAGTTCCTGCAGGCAGGCGATGTCGGGCTTTTCCCGCTCCAGCCAAGCCAGCAGTGCCGGCAGCCGGCTACGAATGCCGTTGATGTTGAACGTGGCAATCTTCAGCGCTTTCATGCGTCGGGGTCGCTGACGTGGGCCTGCACGGCATCTTCCACAGCACGCACATGGGCGTCATCGGCCAATGCCTTGAGTGCCAGCCAGTCGTCCCAATCGATGGCGCCATCGTCACGCAAAGCCTCGGCGGTGCGCAGCAGTTCATGGTGGTAGGCATCCGGCGACTCACGGCGGTAACTGATGTCGTCGTACTGGGCGTACCAGGCCTCGAGCTCAGGGATACTGCGTTCAATGCTCATAAGGGAGCCCTCACGGTGTCCTTTGCATTAAGAGCCTCAACCATGCAGCGACGTTCAAATCCGAGTATCGAGTCGCGAACGGAAATCACCATCGCCACCACGCTGCAAGGAGCGCAAAAAACCAATGCAGGCGGCCTGCCGCCTGACGATGGGCAACTGCTACCGGCGATATTTCTATTGGGTCGCGCCTGACCCGTCAGCGGATGGGGCTGGTTTGCAATCTTGGTAGAAGTGGAAGTCCTGAAATTTCTCGACTGCCTGTTCCGGCCCCTTCGCGGGCACGCCCGCTCCTACAGGGTACGCGTACTGTTTGCGGATTCAGTTCTCTACGCGACAGCGCAGCCCAAAGGACCGGGCGATATCCCACAGAACTGCGCGGGACCTTGTGGGAGCGGGCGCGCCCGCGAAGAGGCCAGATCAGGCGACACATCACTTCGGGCCTTTACCAACCGCCAGCCGAACCGCCCAGAGGCTGCGCATGAAACGAGCTCGCCGCGAACCAGGTTTCCCGGTTCGCGGCGTAATTGAAGCGTTACTCAGGCAATCAGGTAGGAATGCCTGCCAGTCGCCAGACAGGCGCCGGAACCGGTTCGGCCTGGCTGCGTTTGCGTGCCCACTGGGTCAGGGCAGCCATCATGGCAAAGCCAAGCAGGATCAATACCGGATAAGCCAGCAGCAACTCGGTCAGCGAGTATTTCCAGGCCAGTGGCCGGCCAACGCCCAGCATCGCCGCATACAACCAGGACACACCCGACAGTGCGCCGGAGAACAGTGCGAACATCCGCACGCCAAAATTAAGGTCCAGCAAGTTGCCCGCTTTGAGCAGGGCAGGCAATACATAACGATGCAACAGCATGCCATTGAAGGTCAGCAACATGACAATAATGACCTTCGCTTGAAGTTTCGGATTGGCAAAATAGTTCATACCTTTATCAAGGTAGTCAATTCCAATCACTGCGGCGCCCGTGAGCCACAAGAATATCAGGGCATTGGCCACGGACTTCTGCAAGCTCGTCATATGCTTACTGTCATGCCCGGCCTCTTTATGACCTTTCAACAAGTTCCTGACCATCTCGGCGTCACTGGCGAATACCAGGCCAATGGCAATGCAACAGGCCAGTAAATGAACGTAAATCACCGACAACCGCACCAGCTCCATGGATTCTTTCTGCCCGAACAGGCTAATAATTGTATTAATCTCCACGACGTTTTCTCCACGTAATGCGTTAGCGCTAGATGACCTTGCAATAGGCGTGCGAACGATTTAATCGCAGCGGCAAAGCCAAATTCGAATCGTTAAATGAAAAAGCAGATCATTATTCAATACACACGGTGGCTCACCCGAAGAGCCTCGGTTGGGCATGGCATTGCTCCACTATTCAGGAAAAAAAAAGCCCCATGAGCATCCCTGCGATGCCGATGAGGTTGAACGTCCATAAGTTCTGGGGGAAAGGCGCGAGGTGCAATCACATTGAAGGCACCTGCTGGCAAATAGGAGTCAGCGTCGCCCAAATCGTTCATTTCTCAAGCAAAACGACCGACAGGCGGTACACTAAATCAAGTTAGTTAGTTTGCTAAATTGTTGTAATTTGACCGAGTGGAAAGTTTTATCGGCAACTGGATCCAAACTTCGCAAGTGACTTTGAATGCTCTATTCCGCAGTTTCGCAGATCTCGTTTTGCAGGTGGCCGTGGCTGAAGTGCCATCAGTCAGGCCAAGACCACACCCATTCCGATCGCCTCGCGCGGCCAGCAGCCCGTCTGTCGCCTTCAGCCTGCCAACACCCTCAGATTTGTCCTGGGTGATGGCAGGCAGCGCAAATACCCTCAATGACTGCCCAATGCCGCAGACGCCACGCGCCCCGGCACCTCCTCATCGATCTGCGCCATGCTCAATCGCGATGTCTCGCGCAGCATGAGCGAACACACCGCAACCAGTGCAAGTGCCCCCGCGCCATACAGCGCCACGCCCAACGGGTCATGGTTGGTGAGGATCAGGATGGCCGTGGCGATGCTCGATGCGGTGCCGCCGCCCAGCGCGGCGCCGATCTGGTAGCTGGCCGAGATACCCGAGTAGCGCATGCTGCGCGGGAACTGCTCGCCGAGGAAGGCCGGGATAGGCCCTTGGGTCGCGCCCATCAGCAGGCCGGTCAGGCTGTAGGCGCACAAGGCGATGGCGAAGCTCTTCATGCCCACCAGGGAAAAGAACAAGAACAGCCCCACGGCCATTGCCACTGCGCCAAAGCACATCACCGTGCGCCGCCCCAAACGGTCCGACAGGTAGCCGAACAACGGTGCCGACAGCACGATGGCGACCGACATCGCCAGGTCGAACATCAACGCCTCGGTGCTGCCAAAGCCCACCTGCGTGGCGTAAGTCAGGAAGAAAGTGCTGCCGATGTAGGCGATGGTGCAGTAACCGAAGGCGATCCCGGTGCACAGCAACAGCTGCCGCGGACGTTGGCGCAGGGCCGCGGCCAACGGTGCATGTTCAGGTTTGGTCACGGGCGTGGTGGCCGCTGCCGGTGCCTTCAGGCGCGCGTACAGGCCGATCAGCACCAAGGTACCGCCCAGCCAGAACGGGATGCGCCAGGCGAAATCGACCAGGTTGTCGTCAAAGGCCGCGCTGACGATGGCGAACACCCCAGCCCCGAGGATGCCACCCACGCCAATCCCCATGCTTGTGAAGCTCCCCCACAGCCCGCGCCGCCCCGGTGGCGCAGACTCGATGCCGAACAGCGCGGCACCACCCCACTCCCCGCCAGCCGCAAAGCCCTGGACCAGGCGCAGCAGCACCAGCAGGATCGGCGCGGCCACGCCGACGCTGGCATGGCCGGGCAGGCAGCCTATGAGGAAGGTGCTCATGCCCATCAGCAGCAAGGTGGCAACCAGTACCTTCTGCCGGCCGATGCGGTCACCGAAGTGGCCGAACACCAGGCCACCCAACGGTCGGGCAAGAAAGCCCGCACCGAAAGCGCTGAAGGCCACCAACGTGGCTGTCAGGTGGTCCATCTGCGGGAAGAACACCTGGGGAAACACCAGTGCGGCGGCGGTGCCGTAGATGATGAAGTCATAGAATTCCAGCGCCGTCCCCAGTCCGGAGACGCAGAAGGTTCGCAAGGCGGAACGGGATGACGCAGGGCGGGAATGTTGCGCATGCATTGTTGTTGTTCTCGTTCAGCGGCGCCGCCTTGAGCTGGCGGCACCGGGTTGGCTCAGAAAGTGTCGAAGCCGGCCTTGGCCAGTTGCACAGGCGTGCCGGCCACGTACTGCAGGGCACAGCGTTCGGTGTCGATGCCGACGCTGAGCAAGGTTTCCCAGCGTTCGGTATCGGGCATGGCCATGTCCGGGTGGAAGCAGATCGGCGCCCTGTCGCCCTCGGCGCCGCACATGGCCTCGGCCCGGGCACGCAGGTCAGCGCTGGCCATCTGGCCGACCACCTGCTCGAGGTGGCCCAGGCGGCATTGGGTATCGGCACGGTCGGCGACCTGCTCGCCCAGGCTCAGCTGTGGGTCGAGGAAGTGATTGGTGTGCAGCAGCCAGCCGTCTTCCCGTGGCAAAACCAAGGCGGTGCGCGCGGGGCTCAATTCGATGCTGGCCGCGCGCGGGCTGCGGTCCTGGCGGGAGAACACTGTCAGCACGGTAGAGGCACTGACCCGCGCCGAACGGGCAAGCTCGATGGCCTCCTCGACACTGCTGGCTTCCTCCAGCAGACGCCGGGCGATGGCGTGCACCGGCACACCACCACTGTCGTTGTCACTGGTGTGGTGGAGGATATTGAAGTGCAGGCCGAGGCCCGCGCTGTTCACACCAAGCTTGGCGAGCATGCCGAACTCGCAGAACAGCTTGACGTTCATGCCGCGCTCGGTGTGCAGCGCCAGCATCAGGCCATGGGGGCACAGGCTGTCATGCCAATCCCAGGTCTGCAGGGTCTGCGGCGCACGTGCGCCACGGGGTGCATGCACGGTGGTGGAGCATTCGCTGTGGCGGGTTCGGGCCGCCAGTACTTCAGTGCGGGCGTTCAGGCTCGCCAGCTGCCACAGCGGCAGCTCGGCACCGCTGGCCATGCCGACCACTTCAGCGGCCAGGCCCGGGCTCCAGGCTTCCAGGGCTGCCAAGCTGTTTTCGCCGATGCGCTGCGCCTCACTCAAGGGCACGCCAACCCGCGGGAAAAAGCCCAGGTACAGTGCAGTGGTGGTACGGATCTGCTCGGCGAAGCGCGCACCTATCTGGTGGCCACGCTCGAGGGGGTTGCGGATGTCGCTGACATGGGTGTGGATCTTCAAGGCGGGGAACTCCTGGTACAGGCCGCGGTGGTCAGGCAAGCCCCGCTAGCCTAACGAGGCCTCCCCCAATCGATCATCGCCACAACCCGCACAACTTTTGTGCCCCGATGGAAAAACTCAGCCCCGTGCCAACGCCTGCGTGCCCTGCCCGTGCAGGTGCTCATGCAGCAAGGCAATGAACGCCTGCACCTTGCGGGTATTGCGCCGATGCGGCAGGTACAGCACGTGCACCCAGGGGCCGAACGCGCTCAGCGCCCGCCAGTAGTCGGGCATCACCTCCACCAGCTGCCCGTTGGCCAGGTAGGGGGCGGCACACCAGGTGGGTACGAACTGCAAGCCCTGCCCATCGAGCAGGCAGGCCAGCAGGAAGTCGAAGTTGTCGCTCACCAGTCGGGGGGTGGGCTGACGCACACGCAGCGTCTGGCCGCCGTGTTCGATCCACCAGAAGCTGCGGTTGAGCAGCGGGTGGCGCAACAGCAGCCAGTCGTGTTGGGCATAGTTCTCCAGAGTGATCGCCTCGCCTTTTTGGGCCAGGTAGGCAGGGCTGGCGCAAAGGATCACGCGGTTCTCGATCAGCGGCTGGGCGATCAGCTCCGGCTGGTCGGTGGGGCCGTCGCGCAGCGACAGGTCGTAGCCGCCATCAATCAGGTCTTCGTTGGCATCGTTGAGGTTGACCTCCAGGCGCACCTGCGGGTGCTCGCGCATGAAGCGGCAACACACCTGGTTGAGAAACGCGGGGCCGAACGACGGTGGCGCGGTAATGCGCAGGGTACCGCGCAGCGCGTGCTGCAACTGCTCCACTTCCTCGGTCACCCGTTGCAGGTGCATCAGCGCCTGGCGCGCGCCTTCCAGGTACAAGGTACCGGCCTCGGTCAGCGCCATGCGCCGGGTGGTGCGTTCGAACAGGCGCACGCCCAGTTCGCTCTCCAGGTGCGCAACAGCCTTGGTGATGGCAGACGGCGTCTTGCCCAGTTGCTCGGCCGCACGGCTGAAGCTGCCGTGTTCGGCGGCAGCGACGAAGATGGTCAGGGCCATCATCTTGTCCATGGTTTCTTCCTGTTCGGCACAAACGGTGGGAGTGATGCGAGGGTTGCGAGTATCTGCCCCTCCTATCAAACCCGCAAATGCCGCCGATTTGAATAGGCACGGCAAGGTCCGCTGCTTGCAGCCTGGCAAATACGGGCTCGGGATTCTTTCCCCATCACGAAAAAAGTTGTGCCTGCCCTCGCCTTTATCCGCCCTGCCCCCCTGGCTAGGCTGCGGCGCCATCACGACAACAACGAGGCACAGCATGAAGCAGCTCCTGAAGATGGCAATCAGCGCCGGCCTGGCCTGCACCTGCATGCCGGGTTTCGCGGCAGTGGACCTGATCCTGCACAACGCCAAGGTCTACACCGCCGAGCCCGGCCAGCCCTTGCAGCAGGCCGTGGCCGTCGAAGGCGAGAAAATCGTCGCGGTAGGTCCAGATCAGGCCGTGCTACGCCTTAGGGCCGAAGGCACCCGGGTCATCGACCTGGGCGGCAAGGTGCTGATGCCGGGCATGCTCGACGCCCACTCGCATGCCATCAAGGGTGGCCTGCAACTGGTGCTGGCCGACCTCGCCGGCGAGCAGGTTGCCCTGGACGAACTGGAACGGCGCCTGCGCCAGTGGCGCAGCGACGGCAAGGCCGTGCGCGGCGAGTTCCTTGTCGTCGGTGGTGTACCGGTCACCTACTGGAATGACATTCCGGCGCTGGAACAGCGCTTCAACCACGGCGAATGGGCCGAGCAACCGATCCTGTTCGCCGCCAACGACATGCACACCGGCTGGGCCAACCAGGCCATGCTCAAGCGCGCCGCAATCGATGCCGACACCATCGCTGCCCTGCCTGCCGAGGCACGCAACACCATCGGCCAACATCCGGACGGAACACCAAACGGTTTCCTCGCCGATGCCAGCTACTACCCGGTGACAGACCTGCTGCCCGCGCTGCCCCACGCCACCTTGCTGAGCGCAGGGCGCATGGCCCTTGACCATTACAAGCAGCTGGGCATCACCGGCTGGATGGACCCGCTGGCCAACGAGCTGCCGGGGGCCGATGTGAACAACCATTCGCTGGGCGTGCTGCCGGTGTACAAGGACCTCTCCGCGCGCGGCGAGCTGACCGCCCACGTCGCCGCCCTGCTGATGGCCGATTCCAGGGCACGCCCTGCCGACCTGGACGAACTGGACAAGGTACGCCGGCAATTTCTCGGCGTGCACAACCTCACCCTGCCGGGCATCAAGGTGTTTGCCGACGGCGTTGCCGAAGCGCCAGCGCAAACGGCGGCGATGCTCGAGCCCTACAGCAACTCCGGCAAGCACGGCGAACTGCTGCTGGACCCGAAGCACTTTGGCGAGCTGGTCAGTGCCGCCGACGCCCGTGGCTGGCTGGTGCACGTGCATGCCATCGGCGACCGCGCCGTGCGCGAGGCGCTCAACGGCATCGAGCAGGCACGGCGTGATCGCCACAGCGGCATCCCCCATTCCATCACCCACTTGCAGATGGTCAACCCCACGGAATACGCCCGTTTCAAGCAGCTCGACGTGATTGCAGCAATGCAGCTGTACTGGGCCAGCGCCGACCAATCGAACATGGAGCTGGTCAAGCCGTACGTGAACGCCATGGCCTTCATGCACACCTTCCCGGCCCGTTCGCTGCTCATGCATGGCGCCACCCTTGCCGGCGCCAGCGACTGGCCGATCACCACACCGGACCCTTGGCAGGCGATCTACCAGGCCATCAGCCGCAAGGGGCCCAAAGGTGTGCTCAACGCTGCTGAAGCCATCGACCGCCAGGTGATGTTCCAGGCCTATACACTCAACGCCGCCCGCACCATGCGCCTGGAGCAGCAGATCGGTTCGCTCAAGGTCGGCAAGCAGGCCGACATGATCGTGGTCGACCGCGACGTGCTCGACGTCGATGCCGAAACGCTGCGCGATACCCAAGTGCTGCAGACCTGGTTTGCCGGGAAGCTGATCTACGAGCGCTGACCTGCGGGCCTCATCGACGCGGTCTATCAGCTCATCCATTCCATCGATTTGACCGCGTCAAATTGCCTCATGTAGCTTGCCGCCCTCTTCGCAGCTGGCCCAAAGGTGCGCGTTACACCTTTGCGCCAGCTGCGCAGCCTACCCCGTACTGATCAAGCCCCACCACGGCGTGCCTGCCAGTTGCGTCGCCGTCACTGTGTTCGAGTTTGCAAAATGTCCGTCAACAGCCCCACCCGTATCACCGAGCTCGTCATCGAGAGCGGCGTCAAAAAAGCCCATCTATCCACCCATGCGACACTGGTCCTGGGGTTTCTCGCAGGTGCATTCATTTCGCTGGGGTTTCTCCTGGCTATCCACGTCAGCACCATGATCCCGGTACAGTGGGCCTCGCTCGGCACACTGCTGGGCGCCGCGGTATTTCCCATCGGCCTGATCCTGGTGATCCTGGCCGGTGGCGAACTGCTCACCGGCAACATGATGAGCCTGCCCTTGGCGATGTTCGCCCGGCGTATCGGCCCAGGCGCCGTGGCGCGCAACTGGCTGCTGGTGACCGTCGCCAACCTGTTGGGTGCACTGTTCGTTGCCGGGTGCTTCGGTCACCTGCTGGGCCTGACCGAGGGGGCCTACCTGAACAAGATGTTGGCGGCTGCGACCAGCAAGACCAACGCCGACTTCCTCCACGCCTTCGTGTCCGGAATCGGCTGCAACTGGCTGGTGTGCCTGGCAGTGTGGCTGTCGTATGCCAGCCGTGAAATGAGCGGCAAGATTCTCGGCATCTGGTTCCCGATCATGGCGTTCGTCGCCATCGGTTTCCAGCACGTGGTAGCCAACATGTTCCTGATTCCGGCAGCGATCTTTGCCGGCTACCTGAGCTGGGGGCAGTTGGTGGAGAACCTGGTGGCCGTGTTCCTGGGGAATGCGGTGGGTGGGGCGATCTTCGTGGGGTTGGCGTACTACGTGTCCTACGGTGTGCCTTCGCAAGAAGCGTGCGAGGTGCAAAGAGGCTAAGCAAATTGGGGCCGCTTTGCGGCCCTTCGCGGCAGTTCGAACAGCATGCCTGACCGTACGACCCCATCCAGGAAGCTGGTGTTGCCCAGCGGCAACGGCGGCAGCTCTCACGCTGCATGCGGTAGAGCTGATAGATTGGTCACAGAGTTCCATCTGGTGAACGATCGAACATGGAAGACCTGAACGACCTGTATTACTTCGCCCAAGTCGTCGAGCACGGCGGTTTCGCGCCGGCCGGGCGGGCACTGAACATTCCGAAATCAACACTCAGCCGGCGCATCCTGCAGCTGGAGGAGCGCCTGGGCGTACGCCTGCTCCAGCGTTCCACTCGACACTTTTCGGTGACCGAGACGGGCCAGGAGTTCTTCCAGCATTGCAGGGCCATGCTGGTGGAAGCGGAAGCGGCCCGATGGGTGGTCGAACGCACCCGCGCCGAGCCCCAGGGCACCGTGCGCATGAGCTGCCCGACAACCCTGCTGCATTACCGGGTCGGCGGGCTGGTCAGTCGATTCATGGCCGAAAACCCGAAAGTGAAGGTGCACCTGGAACCCACCAACCGCCGTGTGGATGTATTGGGCGAAGGCCTCGATCTGGCGCTGCGGGTGCGCTTCCCGCCGCTGGAGGACAGCGACCTGGTCATGCGCGCACTGGCCAGGAGCCCGCAGCGGCTGGTCGCGAGCCCCTCGCTGGTGGAGCGACTGGCGCTGCAACTGCCCGTCGAACCAGAGCACCTGGGTGAGCAGCCGAGCCTGGATTGGGGGCCACCCAGGGACCACATCTGGCAACTTGAAGGGCCCGACGGCGCGCATGCCGAAATCCGCCACACGCCGCGCTACATCACCGATGACATGAGCGCACTGCGGCAGGCGGCGCTTGACGGTGTAGGCATCGTGCAATTGCCGCTCATGGTGGTTGACCAGGACCTGGAAAACGGCCGCTTGGTGGAGCTCAACCCGCGATGGGAACCGCGCTGCGGCATCGTCCATGCGGTGTTCCCTTCCCGCCGAGGCCTGTTGCCCTCAGTGCGCAGCCTGATCGACTTTCTGGCCGAACATATCTGGGAATGACCGGCGCTATGCCGGCGCCTGGCCGATGTCAGGCCGGGGCCGCCTTGCGGCCCTTCGCGGGCACGCCCGCTCCCACAGGATGGTGCACTCCTTGAGGCCTGCACCGTACTTGTGGGAGCGGGCGTGCCCGCGAAGGGCTGCAAGGCAGCCCCAATCGATGTCACATAAGACCTGCATGACCAAGCATCATCCCTTCAGCGGGCCTGTGCGTCGTGGCCGACGCACATCACGCGATCAGGTTTCGTACTGAAGGCGCCAGGACTTTTCAAGGGATCGTTGGCGCATGTACTCATGTGCTGCTCCTCTACCGGCAGCCGGCAGCCGGCAGGCGCAACGCTGCGCCTGGCCTCATCCAACCAGCTTGCTGGCGATGATGATTTCGCCGCTCAACACCTTGTGAATGGGGCAGGCATTGGCAACTTCCAGCAAGCGCGTGCGTTGTTCTTCGCTCAGCGGCCCGCTCAAGCGAATGTCACGAGCGATCTGGATCCGAGGTTCGCGCCCCAGTTGTTCCTGCTCGATGCGGATATCCACATCGATGGCTTGCAGCGGCATTTCCTTGCGCTGTGCGTACATGGCAACCGTGATGGAAGTGCAGGCGCCAAGGGATGACAGCAACAGCCCATGGGGTGACGGCCCGATATCCCCGCCGCCTGCCGCCGCATCAACATCGCTGGCCCACTGGTGCTGGCCATCTGTCACGTTCACCTGGTACGCCACGCCTGCAAACGAAGCGCGGATTGCTCGCTCTGACATTGAAACTCCTGATTGACGATTGCCTGTGGCCACCCTGCTGCACAGGCTGCAAAGCTTGAATGATAGGTGCACGACGCAACGGACGGTAGGTGATGAAATGCGCCGCAGCGTTCTGTCTGGTGAACGCTACGCCGACCGCTCGAACGCCACCGCAAGAAAGTCGATCAACTCCCGCACCGCTGGCGTCAGCCCCCGCCGCGAAGGAAACAGGGCGATTACCTCGCCCATCCTGGGCACCCAGCTCTCCAGCACGTTCAGCAAACGCCCGGCGGCCAGGTCATCCTTCACCATATCCGCTGGTAGCAGCACCACGCCCACGCCCGCGAGCGCGCCCTGGTACAGCACCGCGATATCGTCGGAGACCAACCGTGGGCGGAAGCGAATGGACGCCACCCCGCCTTCGGGGCCGTCCAGGTCCCAGACGTACTCCTGAACATTCGCCCCCCAGCCAAGGCTGGGCAGTTCAAACAGGTCGGCAGGCTGCAGAGGGCGGTCGTACTGCGCCAGCAAGCCGGGCGAAGCCACCAGGCACTGGCGGCTCTGCGCCAGTTTGCGCATCACCAGCTCGCTGCTTTCCAACGGTTGATGGCGCACGCTCAGGACCAGGTCGAAGCCCTCGCCGATCACATCGACCCGGCGGTTGTAGCTCTTCACCAGCAACTCCACCGCCGGGCATTGCACCATGAACTGCCCAAGCATCGGCGCCAGGCGTGCATCCAGCAGCGAGGTGCTGCAGGCCAGCCGGACAATGCCGCTGGGCACGGCGCGGCTGCGCTGGATCGCGTCCTCGGCAGCAAATGCCCGATCGACCATCGACATACAGTGATGGTAGTACTCCAGCCCCACTTCGGTGACCGCGAACTGCCGGGTGGAGCGCTGGATCAGGCGCACCCCCAGGCGGTCCTCCAGATTGGCGACTCGCCGGCTCAGCCGCGACTTGGGCAAGCCGAGCGCACGCCCGGCCGATGCGAAACCGCCACACTCGACCACCTTGGTATACAGGTACAGCTCATTCAAATCGAACATCATGCTCATCGCCCACCCCCAGCTATTCGAGAATGGTCACGGTGGCAGTGGTCCCCGCACGCAAGGGTGGCGCATCGGCACTGCGCTCCAGGCGCAGCCGTACCGGGATCCGCTGGGCAAGCTTGACCCAGGTGTAGCTCGGGTTGACGTTGGCCAGCAGGCGGTTGCCCGGCTGATTCTCGCGGTCGGTAATGGCATAGGCGATGCTCTCTACCGTGCCCTCCAGCACCTCGCCACTCATCAGGGCGATGCGCGCACGGCTGCCCACCTTGATTTTCGGCAACTTGGTTTCCTCGAAATAGCCACTGACGTGGAACGACGAACTGTCGACCAGCGCCAGCAGCGGCATGCCCGGCTGGGCATAGTCGCCCTGGCGGGTCAGCAGGTTGGTCACGTAACCGCTGACCGGGGCGCTGACCCGGGTACGTTCGAGGTCGAGCCGGGCCTGCTGCAGCGTGGCCTCGGCGAGTTGCACGTTGGCCTGTGCCAGGCCGAGGTTGGACTGTTCGCGCAGCAGGTCGGCCTGGGCCACGGCCACGTCGGTGCCGGCCTTTTCCCATTCTTCGGCAGAGATTGCCGACATCGATTGCAGCTTGCGTCGGCGTTGCTCTTCGCTGCGCCGCTGCTTGAGCTGCGCCTCGTTGGCGACGATGGCGGCCTGCGACTGGCCCAGCGCCGCACGTGCGACTTCGACGGCTCGCACGGCATGCAGCACGGCCAGCTCGTAGCGCGCCGGGTCGATCTGCAGCAACAGGTCGCCCTGCCTGACGAACTGGTTGTCCTGCACCGGCAGCTCGATGATGCGCCCTGCCACCTCGGCCGACAGGGTCACCACATCGGCCCGCACACGGGCATCACGGGTCCAGGGCGCACGGGTGTAGTAGTCCCAGGCAAACCAGCCCAGCACCACCGCAAGCGCCAGCACTGCCAGGGTCAGGGCCTTGGCAAGAACAGGTTTAAACACAGGCATATTCAGGCACTCACTCCCATCAACAACACCAGCGCCGCGCAGATCGCGGCATACAAGGCGCCCTGCAACAGCGCCGGGTGCCACACACGCGCCAGCACGCCACTGCGCCGCAACAGGGCGTCCAGCACCAGGAACAACGGCAACCCCAGCAACAACGCCTGGGCAATCGGCGGCAGGTAGACCCCGCCAAACTCGAAATCAACGGGCATAGGCGCCCTCCTCCTCAGGCAACGTCTGCGCTGCCAGCACCGGTCGATAGCGCTGCAGCAGCTGGCCGGCAACCGATAGTGCGACCCGCAGGATGAACAACTGCCGCAGCGTCTCGCGGCCCGTCTCGGCGTGAGCCTGGTGCAGCGCATCCAGGGTTTCGGCAAGCTCGGCCAGCTCGCGCAACAGCCCGTCCACATCCACCCGCCGGCGTGCACCGATCAGATCCGCCATCTCCTGCAACCCTAGGCGCAAACGCGCCCTCGTGCCTTCAGGCAACACCGTGAGGTTGACGCACTGGGCATGCGCCTGGCCCAGCGCAATGGCCAGCGCCGGGCACACCAGGCTGCAATCGAACAACTCCCGGGAGCGCGCATCAGTGGCGGCGGGCAACAGGCCGATCATCGCCGACAGGCGGTCCAGCATACGGCTCTCGAAATCGAACTGACGCGCCACGCTGGCAGGTGCCGTCACGTACTCATGCACATCCTCGCGGGTCTGGCGGAACAGCCGGGCCATGCGCTTTTGCGGGTTGAACGGGAACACCAGGGCGAACACCACCATCGCCAGCCCGCCAGCCGCCGCATAGCCGCCGGCAAACTCGAACCACTGCATGGCACTGTTGTGGTAGGCGCCGACATTCTGCGGCCCGATCATCAACAGGCTGATCAACCCGATGCCCATGCCGATGCCCGCGGTCATGGGGCTGGCCAGGCCGACGGCCGCCAGGTACAGCAACGGCACCAGGCACACGGCAAGCATTTCGAAATCGGTGAACATCGGCAGCAGGGCAAACTGATACACGGCGGACAACAGCAGCGCGACCAGCAGGCCACGGTTGTAGTTCTGGCTGGCCAGCAACGGCCGCGGCAGCGTCGCCATCAGCGAGCACATGACACCGATCAGGATCACCCCGGAACGCGCGCCGTCCCAGGCCGTTTCGATCCACAACCAACCGGCGAGAAACAGCGCCAGAAAGGCCCGCACGGCGTTCATGCCGGCCAGGCGGAAGTCCAGATGCAGCGCGCTGGCTTGCCCTTGGGCGTGGGGGCAACTGGCGCCCCTGCCCTGCTGGATCGCCTCGTTGAGCTCGATCAGTTCATTCAGCTGCTGCAGCAGGCGCGCCTGCTCCCAGCGCAGGGCCCAGGCCAGCGAGCGCATGCGCGGGGGCAAGGGCTCGTCGAGAAACTCGACCCGGTCAGCGGCGGCGTCGAAGCGCTGGTACAGGTGGTGGATCGCTTCGCGGCGCTGCGCCGACAACTTCACGCCGTCACGTGCCAGTGCCTCCAGATTGTCCAGCTCGTCCTGGCGCAACAGCTGGATTTCTTCTGGCAACGGCCCTTGCCAGTGCTGCTTGATCAACTCGCGCTGTTGGCGCAATACCAGCAGGCGCGACACCAGCAGCACCAGTTGGTTGGCCAGCAGCTGCACCAGCCCATCGGCGTTGCGCAGGTGCGGCGCATCGAAATAGAGATGGCGGCGCAGGCCTTCCAGCACACTGATCTCGCTGATCAATTGCGCCTGCCGCTGGTGCAGCGCGGCTTCGTCCTCTTCGCTGCGCACCACCTCGGCGGCGTGCCGGGCGATCAGCTTGACCAGGCTATCGACCTTGCTGAAGTAGCCCTGCGCCACTGCCTGTGGGCGCGCGCTCAACAAACTGACCACGGCCACGCAGGCCACCGCCAGCAGGGTTTCGGTCAACCGGGTGATGGCCAGCAGGAGGATGCCGTCCGGTTCCGGCACGGCCAGCATCGCGACCACCACGGAGGTAAACCCGCTGAGGACGAAGGCATGCGAGTCGGTATAGCGCAGCAGCGTGCCGCCCGCCGTGCAGAACGCCAGCCACAGGGCCAGGCAGACGATGAAAGGCATTGGCGCCTGGGGGAACAAGGCCATGATCACCACCGCCATGGCCGCCCCCGCTGCGGTGCCCAGTACCTGGGCGAAACTGCGCTTGAGGGTCATGCCGGCCAACGGCAGGCTGATGATGATCACGGTCATCAGCGCCCACTTCGGTTGCTCCAGGTCGAAGATGAACGCCAGGTAGAGGCACAACAGGCCTGCAACGATGGTACGCAGCGCGAAGAACAGCACCCCACGGCCAGGGTTCAAGGCCATCTTGAAATAGGAAATCAGTGGAGCCATCCGGCACCTCGGGACACGGCCAGGGAGCCGCGCATGGGCGCATGGCATTCCGGGCCGGGTTGATTCATGAGCTGGAGGCGTCTCTGCGCATCCGCGAGCACACTCACATTACCGTTCAAGTGCGCGAGTCGAGCAACCGTAAGATATATAAGCAGATTAACTGACGACAGGTTGGGTACCGCCCTGCTCGAGGCGCAGGTACCGGCGGCACAAAACTGACGTGTGACACAAGCGATCGGGGAGCCATGCACGCGCATGGCTCCCCGGCCGGATTACTTCGACAGCTTGCTGAAGCTGGTCATCAGGTTGCGGTAGTCCGGGATGTGGTTGGAGAACAGCGTGCCCAGGCCTTCGATGTCGTTGCGCCAGTCGCGGTGCAGCTCGCAGGCCACGCCGAACCAGGTCATCAGCTGCGCGCCGGCGGCTTCCATCCGGCGCCAGGCCGAATCACGAGTCAGTTCGTTGAAGGTACCGGAGGCATCGGTGACCACGAACACATCGAAGCCTTCTTCCAGGGCCGACAGTGCCGGGAAGGCCACGCAAACCTCGGTCACCACACCGGCGATGATCAGCTGCTTCTTGCCGGTGGCCTTGACCGCCTTGACGAAGTCTTCGTTGTCCCAGGCATTGATGTTGCCCGGGCGCGCGATGTACGGCGCGTCAGGGAACTGCTCCTTGAGTTCGGGCACCAGCGGGCCATTTGGGCCGTTCTCGAAGCTGGTGGTGAGGATGGTCGGCAGCTTGAAGTACTTGGCCAGGTCCGACAGGGCCAGCACATTGTTCTTGAAACGGTCGGGTTCGATATCCCTTACCAAAGAGAGCAAACCCGTCTGGTGATCCACCAGCAGTACGGCGGCGTTGTTCTTGTCCAGTCGCTTGTATTGAAAGGCCATGATGTTTTCCTTACTCGGGTTGGATGCGTTTGGTATGACTTCGCCCAAACAATGGCGCCCCGGTAAGATAACCAGCCAGGCAGAGCCGTGACAGGCTGGCATCCGCAACACAGAGTCCCATTTCGGGAACAGCCACCTGGCACTGCGGGCCCCACCCTGTAGGAGCAGCACAAGGCTGCTCTCATAGAACTGCACATGACTCATTGAATTAGCATGGCCCCTGTGGGAGCGGCTTTAGCCGCGAACACCGGCGCAGCCGGTGCCATGCACCGCGTTGGATTCTTCGCGGCTAAAGCCGCTCCCACAGCGTACGAGGATCGCTTGCGAATTCAGTTATCTGTCGCGCAAGGCCGTGAGTTGAGGCTTCAGCCCAGCAACTGGCTCAACACCGCACGCAACTTCCCCGGTTTGACGGGCTTGTTCAACAACGGCGCACCGAGCTTGTTCAAGGAGCGTCGGCATTGATCGCTGCGGTCGGCAGTGATGATCACCGCGGGAATGGCGACGCCGAAATGTTCACGCAAGTGCCTGACCACCTCGCAGCCGACAACACCGTGGTCCAGGTGAAAGTCCGCCAGGATCAATTCCGGTGCCCGCCCCTGCAAGGCCAGCAAGGCACCAGCCTGGTCGGTCGCGGTAACCACCTCGCAGCCCCACTGCCCGAGCAGCGCGCCCATGCTCTCGAGGATGCTCACTTCGTTGTCCAGTACCAGCAGGCGGCGGCCCGGCAACGGGTTGCCGGCGCCCGGCTGCGGCGCGGCCTGGTGGATAGGCAGCGGCATGGCTTCGCCGATCGGCACGTCGATGCTGAACATCGAGCCACGCCCCGGCCACGAACGCACCTCGATGCGGTAGCCGAGAATCTTGGCGATCCGCTCGACGATGGCCAGCCCCAGGCCCACGCCCTTGCGGTCAGCGGCGCGGCCAACGTCCAGTTGGTTGAACTCGAGGAAAATGGCCTGCAGCCGATCCGCCGCGATGCCCCGCCCGGTATCCCACACCTCCAGGCGCAAGTGATCGCCGCGGCGCCTGGCCCCCAGCAGGATCCTGCCCTCGTCGGTATAACGGCAGGCGTTGCTGAGAAAGTTGCGCAGGATACGCGTCATCAGCCGCAGGTCGGTACTGATGGCGTAGTCGCCAATGCGCGCGCGCAGCTTCAGGCCTGCCGCATCGGCCACCGTGCGAAACTCCGAGACCAGTGGCCCGAACAGTTCGTCGAGGCGGTACAGCGCCACGTCCGGCTTGACCGCCGCCTGGTCGAGCCGGGAAATGTCCAGCAGGTCGGTCAGCAGGTCTTCGGCGCCCTCCAGGGCCTGGTGGGTACGCTCCACCAGCACCTTTTCTGCTTCTGGCAGTGGCCTTTCGCGCAAGGTCGAGATCAGCAGCCGCGCGGCATTCAGCGGTTGCAGCAGGTCATGGCTGGCGGCAGCGAGGTACTTGTCCTTGCTGCGGTTGGCGGTTTCCGCGGCGTCGCGTGCATCGCGCAGGGCGCGGGCAATCTGTTTGCGCTCGGCGATCTGCTGTTGCAGGTTGCGGTTGGCCTCCAGCAGTTCATCGGTGCGGGCGGCCACCCGTTGCTCGAGTTCGTCATTCAGTTGCTGCAGGCGCTGCTGGGCCAGCTTGCGTTCGGTGATGTCGGCGACAAACCCTTCCACCAGCCCTTCCTGGCCTGGCTTGAGCAACAGGTTCATCAGCACATCGAGGTGGCTGCCATCCTTGCGCCGCAAGCGGGTTTCATAGCCGTGCAGGCTGCGTTCACGGGCGAGGGTCGCGGTGATGGCGTGCAACTCTTCGGCCCCGCCGACAAACAGGTTGTCGGCAAGGTCGGTCAGCGGAAACAGCAACGCTTGCGGGTTGTCGTAACCCAGCATGCGTGCCAACGCCGGGTTGGCGGCACGCATGCCGTCTTGCAGGCTGGCCTGGAAAATCCCGTGCACGGCGTTTTCGAACAGCCACTTGTAGCGGTTGCGTTCGGCCTCCAGTTCGTCCAGGCGCGCCGCCAGCTCCGGGTAATGGCTCTTGCGCGCCGAGTGGTCGCCCAGCCCCAGCAGCCCGGCCAGCGCCCGTTGCTGCTCGTCAGAGGGCCTCGCCATAGACCACCTCGACATCACGCTGGCTCGACGCACGCGGGTTGGTGAGGATGCACGGGTCGTCCATCGCATGTTGCGACAGGAACGGGATATCGGCCGTGCGCACCCCGTGCAGGCCCAAGGTTTCGTGGAAGCCGATGGCATGCTTCAGGGCGATCAGGTGCTCCACCAGGCGCGCGCAGATCTGCCGGTGGTTGAGGCCGCGGCAGTCGATACCCAGCACTTCGGCAATCACCTTGAAACGCTCCGGTGCCGAGCTGTAGTTGAACGCCACCACGTGCTCCACCAGCACCGCATTGCACAGGCCATGCGGCAGGTCGAGGAACCCGCCCAGGCTGTGCGACATGGCGTGGACCGCACCCAGGATCGCATTGGAAAACGCCAGCCCCGCCTGCATGCTGCCCAGCATGATCTTCTCGCGCAGGGCGATATCGGTGGGGTTGGCGATCATTTCCACCAGGTTGCCGTTGATCAGGCGCATGGCCTCCAGCGCATGGGGGTCGGTCATCGGGCCGTGGCCGGTGGAAACGAAGGCTTCGATGGCATGCACCAGCGCATCGATACCGGTACAGGCCGACAGGAACGGGTCCATGCTCAGGGTGGTTTGCGGGTCGATCAGCGACACGTCCGGCACCACCGCCTTGCTGACGATGGAGAACTTCATGCGCTCCTGCTGGTTGGAAATGATCACGAACTGCGACACGTCCGCCGAAGTGCCGGCCGTGGTCGGGATCAGGATCAGCGGCGGGCTGGGCACGCGGATCATGTCCACGCCTTCGAATTCGAGGATGCTGCGCCCGTGGGCGACCACGATGCCGATGGCCTTGCCGCAATCCATCGGGCTGCCGCCGCCGACCGCGACAATCACATCACAGTGGTTTTGCCGGTAGATCTCGGCACCGAGCATCACCTCTTCGACCCGTGGGTTGGGTGATACGGCGCTGTACAGGCAGTAGTCGATGCCCTGGGCCTGCAGGCTGGCCTCCACGTCTGCCACCCAACCGGCGGCAATCACACCGGGGTCGCTGACCACCAGCACCTTGCGCGCACCGAAGGTCTTGGCGTAATTGGCGACATTGTGCCGGCAGCCGGCACCAAAGATGATCTCGGGCGAAACGAACTTGCGAAGCGGGCTGAAACTCTGGCTCATCGGGAAGCCTGTTCTTATTGTTCTGGAAGGTAACCGCCAGCGTAAAGCATCCCGTAGCGAAAGCAACCAGACCAAAGCGTGACCACGGCTCATTCGATCCAGTACTTGGCACGGGCCACCTCCAGGAACGCCAGGATGTCCTCGTCGAGCCCCGGCACACCGGGGAAGCGCTGTGCCAGGCGGTCGATGACAGCCGCCACGCTGCGCTGGCCGTCCAGCAACTCGAGCACCCAGCCGGCACTAGCATTGAGCTCGATGATGCCCTCGGGGTACAGCAGCACATGACACGCCTGGCGCGGCTCCCAGCGCAGGCGAAAGCCCTTGCGCAAGGCCAGGGCTTGTTCACGATCGATCAGGTTCACAACAGGCTTGCTCAATGAAGACCCGGCCATCGCGGTGATGGCCGGACAGGCATCAACGATTGGCGAAGTACATCGTCACTTCGAAGCCGATGCGCAGGTCGGTAAAGGCGGGTTTAGTCCACATGGGGCATTCCTCTTCTTGGTGCCGGGCGATTCCGGTAGAGGCATTAATGCACGAGGGGCGACGCGGCCGAATGCTACTTTGGGACAGGTTTGCGGGGTGCGTTGGTAGGGGTAACACGGAGCTGCTGTGGATCTGTGCATGGCAGTGCCGGCCTCTTCGCGGGCTCGCCCGCTCCCACAGGGACTGCACAAGTTTCAAGACCAGTGCAATACCTGTGGGAGCGGGCGAGCCCGCGAAGGCCGCGACGCGGTTTAGAAGAAGCCCAACGGGTTGATGTCGTAGCTCACCAGCAGGTTCTTGGTCTGCTGGTAGTGATCGAGCATCATCTTGTGCGTCTCGCGGCCCACCCCGGACTTCTTGTAGCCACCGAACGCGGCATGCGCCGGGTACAGGTGGTAGCAGTTGGTCCACACACGCCCGGCCTTGATCCCACGGCCCATGCGGTAGGCACGGTTGATGTCACGGGTCCACAGCCCCGCGCCCAGGCCAAACTCGCTGTCGTTGGCGATCGCCAGGGCTTCGGCTTCGTCCTTGAAGGTGGTCACGCCCACCACCGGGCCGAAGATCTCCTCCTGGAACACGCGCATCTTGTTGTTGCCCTTGAGCAAGGTCGGCTGGATGTAGTAACCGCTGGCCAGGTCGCCGTCGAGCCGCTCGGCAGCGCCACCGGTGAGCAACTGCGCGCCCTCCTCCCGGGCAACCTGCAGGTAGGAAAGGATCTTGTCGTATTGCTGCTCCGAGGCCTGGGCACCGACCATGGTCGCGGTGTCCAGCGGGTTGCCACGGGTAATCCTGGCGATCTTCTTCATCACCTCGGCCATGAACGGCTCGTAGATCGACTCCTGGATCAGCGCCCGCGACGGGCAGGTGCACACCTCGCCCTGGTTGAAGAACGCCAGCACCAGGCCTTCGGCTGCCTTTTCGATGAACGCAGGCTCGGCCTGCATGATGTCTTCGAAGAAGATGTTCGGCGACTTGCCGCCCAGTTCGACGGTGGACGGGATGATGTTCTCGGCCGCGCACTTCATGATGTGCGAGCCCACCGGGGTGGAACCGGTGAAGGCGATCTTGGCGATGCGCTTGCTGGTGGCCAGGGCTTCGCCGGCTTCACGGCCAAAGCCCTGGACGATGTTCAGCACGCCTGCCGGCAGCAGGTCGGCGATCAGCTCGGCGAAAATGGTGATCGACAGTGGCGTCTGCTCCGCCGGCTTGAGCACCACGCAGTTGCCGGCGGCCAGGGCCGGGGCGAGCTTCCAGGCGGCCATCAGCAGCGGGAAGTTCCACGGGATGATTTGCCCGACCACACCCAGCGGCTCGTGGATATGGTAGGCCACGGTGCCTTCGTTGATCTCGGCGGCGCCGCCTTCCTGGGCGCGGATGCAGCCGGCGAAATAGCGGAAGTGGTCCGCCGCCAGCGGCACGTCGGCGTTGAGGGTTTCGCGCACTGCCTTGCCGTTGTCCCAGCTTTCGGTAACGGCCAGTACTTCGAGGTTCTGTTCGATGCGGTCGGCAATCTTCAGCAGCACCAGGGCGCGGTCCTGCACCGAGGTCTTGCCCCAGGCCTCGGCAGCGGCATGCGCGGCGTCCAGGGCCTGCTCGATGTCCTGGGCGCCGGAGCGCGGGAACTCGGCAATCGGCTGGCCGTTGACCGGCGAGCTGTTGGTGAAGTACTGGCCGCCCAGTGGCGGCACGAATTCACCGTTGATGAAGTTGCCGTAGCGTGGCTTGAAGGACACGATGGCGCCTGGGGTTCCGGGTTGTGCGTAGATCATGCTGAGCCTCTGCGGGGGTCGATGCCTGTCCGGCGACAGGCGATGGACCGATGGTAAAAAGCCCCGCCTGCCGGGCGAATGCATCGTTGGCAGCGGGGCTCTCGTCATTTGGTAGTAGGGCCGCTTGCCGCAGGGTCGGCTGCAGCAAGCGGCGGGTTATCGGCTTAGCGACTGGCGCTTGCCGTTTGCAGCTGCTTGGGCAGCTTGAAGGTCCAGAGCATGCCGCCCTGGTTGAAGTCCTTGACCCGCTTGGCCACTTCGCCGCCCCACAGCGGCACCGCGCCGCCCCAGCCGGAAACCACCGAAACGTACTGTTCGCCGTCCATTTCCCAGGTCACTGGCGAGCCGAGCACGCCGGAGCCGGTCTGGAACTCCCAGACCTTGTCGCCGGTCTTGGCGTTGAACGCCTGCAGGAAGCCTTCCGGCGTGCCGGTGAACACCAGGTTGCCCTTGGTGGTCAGCACCCCGCCCCACAGGGGCGCGAAGTTCTTGTGGCGCCATACTTCCTTGCCGCTGACCGGGTCGATGGCGCGCAGCACGCCGATGTAGTCTTCGTTGAGCGGCTTGATGGTGAAGCCGGCGCCAAGGAACGCCGCGCCCTTCTTGTAGGCGATGCCTTCGTTCCAGATGTCCATGCCCCACTCGTTGGACGGCACGTAGAACAGCCCGGTGTCCTTGTTGTAGGCCATCGGCATCCAGTTCTTGGCACCGAGGAACGCCGGCGCCACGAACACCGAGCTGCCCTTGGCCTCGCTACCCGGCGCCCCCGGCCGGCTGGCCTCGTTGTAGATCGGCCGGCCGTCCTTGTCCAGGCCGGTGGCCCAGGTGATCTTGTCGACGAAGGGGAAGCCGCGGATGAACTTGCCGTTGGTGCGGTCCAGCACGTAGAAGAAGCCGTTGCGGTCAGCGGTGGCAGCGGCCTTGACCTCCTTGCCGCCGTCCTTGTAGTTGAACGAGATCAGCTCGTTGACGCCGTCGAAGTCCCAGCCGTCATGCGGCGTGCTCTGGAAGTGCCACTTGATGGTGCCATCGTCGGGGTTCAGGGCCAGGCGCGACGAGGAATACAGGTTGTCGCCCGGGCGCAGGTGCGAGTTCCACGGTGCCGGGTTGCCAGTGCCGAACAGGATCAGGTTGGTTTCCGGGTCGTAGTAGCCGCCCAGCCAAGGCGCCGCACCGCCGGTCTTCCACAGGTCGCCGGGCCAGGTCTTGCCCGCCTCGCCGCCGGAAATGCCGTTTTCGATCGCCTTGCCGTCCTTGTACACGTAGCCCATGTGCCCTTCCACGGTCGGGCGCATCCACAGCAGCTCGCCGTTTTCCGGGTTGTAGGCCTGGATCTTGCCCACCACGCCAAACTCGCCGCCGGCAACGCCGGTGATCAGCTTGCCGTTGACGATCATCGGCGCGGCGCTGATGGAGTAGCCTTCCTTGTGGTCGGCCACCTTCTTGCTCCATACCACCTTGCCAGTGTCCTTGTTCAGCGCCACCAGCTTGGCATCGAGGGTGCCGAAGAACACCAGGTTGCCGTACAGCGCCACGCCGCGGTTGATCACGTCGCAGCACGGGCGGATGTCATCGGGCAGGCGCGCATCGTATTGCCACAGCTTCTTGCCGGTACGGGCGTCCACGGCGAACACCCGCGAGTAGGAGCCGGTCAGGTACATCACCCCGTCCTTGACCAGCGGCTGGGCCTGCTGGCCGCGCTGCTTCTCACCACCGAAGGAAAACGCCCAGACCGGCCGCAGGTCCTTGACGTTGTCGGTATTGAGCAGGTTCAGCGGGCTGTAGCGCTGGCCCTGGACGCCCAGGCCATTGGTCACGATCTGCTGCGGGTTCTTCGGGTCCTGGAGAATTTCTTCATTGCTGACAGCGGCGTGGGCTGCACCGGCAAGCAGCATGGCGCTGAGCACCAGGCTCAAGGCGAACACGGGACGACGTGTGGATCGGGTCATGACGGCTACCTTTGGTTTTTTTGTTGTATCCGGGAAAACTTCCCGGTGTGTCGGGAATTCTTGGTCCCGACCTGCTTGCCAACAATTGCCCGCAGTGCTGAGTTTTCTAGTTCCTTGGTATCAGTGAACCTACGCGGTCCCCCCCTGTGGGAGCGGCCTTGTGTCGCGAAAGGGCTGCAAGGCAGCCCCGGCGATTTCAGCCATCGGCACAAATTCTGGGGCCGCTTCGCGCCCCTTTCGCGACACAAGGCCGCTCCCACAGGGGGCCGCGTTACACCCTCAGATTGGGGGCTTGGCGTCCACGCGCCGCAGCTGTTGGCGTTCGTAGCGGGGGTACAAGTGGCTGACACTGCGAATCAGCTCGTAACGGGTCAGGCTGATACCGGCAAACCGCTCGGGTATCGGGCTGCGGATCATCTCGGCCATGTCATCGCCACGTGCCGCGCCTTCACGCATCAACCCATCCAGCCAGCCCAGGTAATCACGCATCTGCGCAAATGGCCGGGCATCGCTGGCCAGCGGGCCGTGACCGGGTACCAGCTGCTTCCAGGGCAGCGCTTGCAAGGTGTCCAGGTCCTTCAGCCACACCTCCAGCCCCGGGCTGTTGGGCGTGGTCAATGCGCGCTCGTGGAACACCAGGTCGCCAGCGAACAGCACGCCGGTGTTTTCATCCAGAATCGCCAGGTCGGCACCGGTATGCCCGCCCAGCGCCAGCAGCCGCAGGCGGTGGCCACCCACCTCATGAATACCCGGCTCCAGCACCCGGGTCGGCAGCACCACCTCGGTACCGCGCATCCAGTCGCCGACCAGGCGGTACATGTTCTCGGCCATGGCCTCGCCCTGCTGGCGCAACAGCTCGCCGGTACCGGCCAGGGCGCCGATGGGCACATCGGCAAAGGCCTGGTTGCCCAGCACATGGTCAGGGTGATGATGGGTCAGCAGCACTTCGACCACCGGCTTGTCGGTGGTGGCGGCAATGGCCTGGCGCAAGGCTTCGCCGTAGCGTTTCGACGGCCCGCTGTCGATCACCACCACCCCGTTGTCGGTGACGATGAACGCGGTGTTGACGATATTGCCGCCGTTGTCCTTGGCGAAATTGTCGGTGCTGCCCTCCAGCAGCCAGGTGCCCTCGGCGATCTGCCGGGGCTTGAGCCGATAGTCCAGGTCTGCCCAGGCCGGCAGGCCCAGGCACAGCAGCAACAGCAGAATGCAACGCATGACGGGCGCCTCTGGTCAGGGATGGAGTCGGGCAAGGCGTTCAGGGCACTGCCGCCTCGAACTGGTTGCCGCTGTTGTCCTGCAACACCAACCGGGTCGGCCCGGGGCCCTGGATGTCGAAGCCCAGGTTGGGGTTTTCGCTGACCGCCGGGTACAGTTCCAGGCTGGCCAGGCGCTGGCCGTCCGCGCCTTGCAGCTCGGCATGGTTGAGGAAGAATTCGGGAATGCCGCTGACCAGGCCGTTGTCCATCGGGTGGGCCACCTGCAGGCGCAAGCGGCTGCTGTCGCCGCGCGGGTAGCGCCCGCCCAGGACTTCACCGAGGTGCTCCTCCCAGCCGGGCTGGGTACGTACCACGCTGGGCGCGGTACAACCGCCGCCAGCGGCATCGATCAGGGCCGAGCCGACATGCCACAGGCCGTCGCGCGTCAGCACCGCAGCGCGCAGTGGTGTGGCCTGCTCGATGCGGATGCGGATCGACAACCAGGGCAGCACGCGCTCGCCGGGCTGGAAGTCGATAATGCGCGGCAGCGGGTTGAGTTCTGCCCAGGCGAGAATCCGCACCACCTCGCCGCTGAACGCCCGGGCGTCGATCTCCAGCGGCACCTGGCGGGCGTCCTCGGCAAACGGCGGCGCCAGCAGCTTGACCCGGTCATCGAACACGAATGCGGCCTGGCCCAGCAACTGCTTGTGGTAGAAGTCCCACATCACCGACGGCACCGGGTCCTTGTGGTTACTCGGCTCGCTGGCCTGGGCCTGTGCGGCCCAGGGCATCCAGCAGGCCAGCAGCAAAGTTGCTCGCCAGTTCATCGCCCACTCCTTGATGAAACAGTTATCCGTTGAGCCAGCATGATCCCTGTGGGAGATTACCCAGCCCTTTGGGCTGCGCTGTCGTGCAGAGAACTCAGTGCGCAAGCGGTCCGCGTGTGGGAGCGGGCGTGCCCGCGAAGCAGGCGGCGCGGTGGATGGCACGGGCTTCGCCCGTGTTCGCGGGCGTGCCCGCTCCCACAGGGATCGCGCCAGCGCTACTGATACATTTCCGGCACCTGGTAACGCAGGCCGTAACTGGCATAAATCGCCTTCATCCGCCCATCACGAATCAACCCCTCAAGTGCCTCCTCCAGCGCATAGGCCAGCTGCCGGTTGCTTTCATGCACCGCCATGCCGATCTCCCAGGCCTGCTTGCCAAGGTTCGGGTAGGCGTTTTCCGCCAGGGCCAGCTGCGGGTCGGCGGCTTGATGCAGTTGCCAGTCAACTTCGCCGCGCATCGCCATCACCGCGTCCACCTGGCCGGCCTGCATGGCGCCGAAAGCTTGCTGCACATTGGGGTAGTGATGGGTCCTGGCACTGAGCATGCCGTTGAACACAGAAGTCAGATAGAACGACGGTACGCTGTCCACCTCGACCCCGATCGGGTGCTGCTGGAACACCGCGACACTGGCCACCGAGGGCAGGCGGCGGCGATCATAGGCGACCTGCCAGCGCTCCTCCTGATAAGGGCCGAACATGACCACCTGGGCGTTTTCCAGCTCGCCTACCTCGTTGCGTCGCTGCGCATAGGCATGGTCGTATGGCACCCGCATCATCAGGTCGGCCAGTTGCTGGTGGCGCAACGGGCTGCCGCGCCAGATGTAGTCGCGCAGATCGTCGTCGAGCTTTTCCCCGGGTGGCGCCCAGATCAGCTGCAAGCGCACCCCCAACGCCGTGGCCAGGGCCTGCGCCAGCTCCACGTCGACACCTCGCGGCTGGCCGTGGTCCTCGAAACTGTAGGGCGCAAAGTCCTTGTACACAGCCACCTTCAATTCGCCGGCGGCGATGATCGCGTCGTAGTTGCGCACCTGCGCCTGCGCCGCCGCGCAGCACAGCAGCAAGCCACTGAACAGCACCGCCAACAGACGCATGGCCGTCATTCCTCGACGTGCACGCTGTCCAGGTAGGTGCGCACCGCCCACAGGGCCTCCTGGCTCAGGTAGTCGGCCATTTTCGGCATGTACACCCGGCCGTCGCGGACCGCACCGTGGCGTACCCGCTCGACGAACCACTCATCCCCGGCCTCGCCGGCATCGAGCATGCGCAGATCCGGGGCGATGCCCCCCGACTTGGCCTCCAGGCCATGGCAGGCGGCGCAGTTCTGGTTGTAGGCCGAGGCACCGATCTCCACGGCCTTGTCGTGCTCGGGAGAGCTGCGGTACGGGTTGACCGCTGCCCAGCCATCGCCGTCCAGGGTTACGCCAGCGTCCTTGATCGGGGTCAGGCCCTTGGTTTCCACGGCCTGGGGCACCACATTGCCATGTGCCCAGGCAGTGCCGGTCAGCACTGCACTGGCAAGCAGCCCGGCAGCCAGCAAGACGTTGCGTTTTGTTGTCATTTTTATGCCCTCACGATTGCACGCAAGGCCTCAACCACAGAGGCCGTGTCGCCATCTTAGAAACAGCCCGCAGGCGGCCGAATGCTGCTTTGGTGGCCGCGCCTTACTCCCTTGGTAGTAGGGCTTGTGGCGAAGGGCCAAATGAGGTGCCCCGTGGGAACTATTCCCGGCAAGGGCGGGATTTTTTCCGTATCCCGCAAGGCCCGCCCCGTCCCACCCTGTGCAGGCCAAAACCTCCACTGGGAACTGCAACCATGACAACAAGAACGCTACCCGCCCTTTCCCCTCTGGCCCTGAGCGTGCGGGCCTTGCTGCTGGCCGGTAGCCTGGCCCTGGGCAGCGTGGCCACGGCAGCCACCACCCCTGCGGCACCTGCCAGCAAGAACGTGACGTGGGAAGACATCGCCAACGACCACCTGACCACCCAGGATGTGCTGCAGTACGGCATGGGTACCAACGCCCAGCGCTGGAGCCCATTGGCCCAGGTCAATGACAAGAACGTGTTCAAGTTGACCCCGGCCTGGTCCTATTCCTTCGGCGACGAGAAACAACGCGGCCAGGAATCCCAGGCCATCGTCAGTGACGGTGTGGTCTACGTCACCGGCTCCTATTCGCGGGTGTTCGCCCTCGATGCGAAAACCGGCAAGCGCCTGTGGACCTACAACCACCGCCTGCCGGACAACATTCGCCCCTGCTGCGATGTGGTCAACCGCGGCGCGGCGATCTACGGCGACAAGATCTACTTCGGCACCCTCGACGCGCGGGTCATCGCCCTCGACAAGCGCACCGGCAAAGTGGTGTGGAACAAGAAGTTCGGCGACCATGCCGCCGGCTACACCATGACCGGCGCCCCGGTGCTGATCAAGGACAAGACCAGCGGCAAGGTACTGCTGATCCACGGCAGCTCCGGCGATGAATTCGGCGTGGTCGGCCAACTGTTCGCCCGCGACCCGGACACCGGCGAAGAGGTGTGGATGCGGCCCTTCGTCGAGGGCCACATGGGCCGCCTGAACGGCAAGGACAGCACGCCGACCGGTGACGTCAAGGCGCCGTCCTGGCCGGACGACCCCACCACCGAAACCGGCAAGGTCGAAGCCTGGAGCCACGGCGGCGGCGCGCCCTGGCAAAGCGCCAGCTTCGACCCCGAGACCAACACCATCATTGTCGGTGCTGGCAACCCCGGCCCCTGGAACACCTGGGCGCGCACCTCGAAAGGCGGCAACCCGCATGACTACGACAGCCTGTATACCTCAGGGCAGGTCGGCGTCGACCCGAGCACCGGTGAGGTGAAGTGGTTCTACCAGCACACGCCCAACGATGCCTGGGATTTCTCCGGCAACAACGAACTGGTGCTGTTCGACTACAAGGGCAAGGACGGCAAGCTGGTCAAGGCCACAGGCCACGCCGACCGCAACGGTTTCTTCTACGTGGTGGACCGCAGCAACGGCAAACTGCAGAACGCCTTCCCCTTCGTCGACAACATCACCTGGGCCAGCCACATCGACCTCAAGACCGGGCGCCCGGTGGAAAACCCTGGGCAGCGCCCGGCCAAACCGCTGCCGGGAGAAACCAAGGGCAAGCCGGTGGAGGTTTCGCCACCCTTCCTTGGCGGCAAGAACTGGAACCCCATGGCCTACAGCCAGGACACCGGCCTGTTCTACATCCCTGGCAACCAGTGGAAGGAGGAGTACTGGACCGAGGAAGTGAACTACAAGAAGGGCTCGGCCTACCTGGGCATGGGCTTCCGCATCAAGCGCATGTATGACGACCACGTCGGCACCCTGCGCGCCATGGACCCGAGCACCGGCAAGCTGGTGTGGGAGCACAAGGAGCAGCTGCCGCTGTGGGCCGGCGTGCTGGCGACCAAGGGCAACCTGGTGTTCACCGGCACCGGCGACGGCTTCTTCAAGGCCTTCGACGCCAGGACGGGCAAGGAGCTGTGGAAGTTCCAGACCGGCAGCGGCATCGTCTCGCCGCCAATCACCTGGGAACAGGACGGCGAGCAGTACATCGGCGTGACCGTGGGCTACGGCGGCGCGGTGCCGCTATGGGGCGGCGACATGGCCGAACTGACCAAGCCGGTTGCCCAGGGTGGTTCGTTCTGGGTGTTCAAGATCCCCAGCTGGGACAACAAGACTGCACAGCGTTGACTGCCTGAGTTGACGCATCACTGGGGCTGCGATGCAGCCCATCGCCGGCAAGCCAGCTCCCACAGGTACAGCGCAGGTCTCAAGGGTTGCGCAGTCTCTGTGGGAGCTGGCTTGCCGGCGATGGGCCGCAAAGCGGCCCCAGGGTGCATACCCGACTTCACATTGAGAGCCTTTCGCCATGAACTACCTGCCACTTGCCTTGCTGATCGTGCTGGCCCCTGCCATGGCCGAGAATGCCGACGACGTTGGCAACAATACCCCCCTGACCATCAACGGCTGCGTGATTGCCGAAGCCAGCCAGTGCCCGGGGGCCGACCTGCGGGGCGCCAACCTGGCCAACCAGGACCTGCGCAAGATGAACCTGGCCGGCGCCGACCTGCGCGATGCCGACCTGCGCCATGCCCGGCTGGACCTGGCCAACCTGGAAAAGGCCAGCCTGCAAGGCGCCAACCTGACCCGCGCCAGCCTGCAGCAGAGCAACCTGCGCCTGGCCGACCTGAGCCATGGCCGGCTCGTGGCTATCCAAGGCTGGGGCCTGTTTGCCCAGGGTGCGCAATTTGCCAAGGCCGACCTCAGCGCGGCCTACCTGCAGTTCGCCAGGTTGTCAGGGGCAAAGATGCAGCAGGCCAACCTGCGGGCGGCGGACCTGGAAATGGCCTGGCTGAGCAAGGCTGACCTGCAAGAGGCCGACCTCGGCGATGCCAACCTGCAGGAAGCCAAGTTTGGCCAGAGCAACCTGGCCCGCGCCGACTTGCGCGGGGCGCGGCAGCATTACGGGAATTTTCAGGAGGCCAACATGGAGGGGTGCAAGGGGTGCCCCGAGACCTGGGACAATTGAGCGCTGCCATTTTTGCAACCACTCGGTTACCCGTGGGAGATTACCCAGCCCTTTGGGCTGCGCTGTCGCGCAGAGAACTCAGTGCGCAAGCGATCCGCGTACCGTGTGGGAGCGGGCGCGCCCGCGAAGCAGCCGACGCGGTGTCTGGCACCGGCTTCGCCGGTGTTCGCGGGCATGCCCGCTCCCACAGGGTCCGGGCCCGAACCAAACAGACCTCACCGCGCCACCCGCACCACCCCCAGATCAATCCCCAGATGCACCAGCTCGGCATGGGAACTGACCTGCAACTTGCTCTTGAGCAAGGTCAGGTGGTTGGACACGGTCTTGGCGCTGATGCACAGCTGCTCGGCAATCCCTCGCACCGGGGTGCCCTTGGCCAGCATCACGAAAATCTCCAGCTCACGCTGGGTCATGCGCTGCAAGCGCGGGTCGCTGGCATTCTGCTGTGAGGTGCAGGCCAGCTGGGTGGCCAGGGGCTGTTCGATATAGGCATGCCCGGCCAACACCCGCTGCACCGCCTCGATCAGCACTTCGGGCGCCGAGTTCTTGGTCAGGTAGCCCGAGGCACCGGCATCCAGCGCCTGGCGCACCAACGGCAGTTCGTCATGCATGCTGAAGAACAGCACCCGCAATTGCGGCAGGCGCTGGCGCAGACGCCGGGTGGTTTCCAGGCCGCTGATGCCTGGCAGGCCGAAGTCCATGATCACCAAGTTGGGCACCTGCTCCTGAACCCGGGCCAGCGCCTCTTCGCCACTGGCAGCCTCACGCACCTGTATTGTCGGCAGCACTGCCCGCAACAGGCTGGCATAGCCCTGGCGGACCACGGCGTGGTCATCGACCAACACGATATTCATCACACCTCCATGGGAATGTTCAGGTCCAGCGCCCAGCCGGCCCCAGGGCGGCTGAGGATGCGCAGTTCACCGCCCAGGCTGCGGGCGCGCTCGGCCATCGAGTGCAGGCCTACCCCGGGGCGCTGGGGCTGGCTGGCACCGCAACCGTTGTCGCGAACCAGCAGGCGCAAGCCCTTGGCGCTGCGTTGCAGGCGTACCCGCACCTGGCTGGCGCCGGCGTGCCGGGCGACGTTGGTCAATGCCTCCTGCAGCAAGCGATACAGATGCGTCCTGCTCGGCCCGGGCAGCGCCGGCAGCTGCTCGCCGACCCGCAGGCGGCAATCGATACCCTGGCTGGCCTGCCATTGGCTCACCAGCAGGCCAAAGGCTTCGGCCAGCGGCATGTGCTGCAGCGCCAGCGGGTACAGGTCGTGTACCAGGGCGCGGAAACCTTGCTGCAGGCGCTCGCAATCGAGCTCCAGGGTGCGTGTTGTCCGCGCCACCACGGCGGGCTGGTCGGCGACCATGCGCAGCAGGCAGAGCTGGGCCCGAATACCCGCCAGGTATTGCCCGAGGTCGTCGTGCAGCGTCTGCGCCAGCTGGGTGCGCTCCTGCTCCTGCACCGCCAGCAGGGCCTGGGTGAGTTGGGTATTGTCGGCCCGGGCCTGCTGCAGAGATGCGGTCATGCGGTTGAAATGCTCGGCCAGCTGGCGCGCCTCCGGCAGGCCGGCCTCGCGCAGGCGTGTGGTCAATTGCCCACCCGAGACCTGGCGCAAGGCCTGCAGCAGCTCGTCCAGCAGGCCCATGCCCCGCCGCACCGCCCAGCGAATGGTCAACAAGCTCAGCAACAACGCCAGGCCGCACAGGACCAACAGCTGCTGCAGGGAGTCACGGACCTCGTCGATTTCATCCCGCGCATCCACGGCAATCATTACCCGGCGGCCGTCACCCAGCTCCAGCAGCCGACTGCTGTCATGGCGCTGGCCAAGCAGTTGGCGGCCCAGCCAGGCATCCAGGCCGGTTTCTTGCGGCAGCCGCGCAGGTTCATCCGCCGCCAGCCAGTGCACCCGCACATGGCGCAGGCTTTGCGTCAGCCGTGGTTGCAGGCTCTGCGGGGCGCGTTCGGCGGTGTCCCCGAGGTACGCCACCACGGCTTGCGCCGATTGCAACTCCCGCTCCACATCAGCCACCGCCTGGCGCAGCAGCACCCCGGCACAGGCCAGCGTCACCAGCGCGAAGCAACAGGTGACCCAGAGGTTGATTCGCCACAGGGCCGACAGGTTGACAAGGCGCATGGGCAATTCTCCTGCAGGGGGCTGCGGCTCATCGTAAAACCCGGGCCCGTGTGGTGAATTACTACCTTGGTACCGGCCGAGCGCTACTTTCTGCATATTTCCCCCTCCCGGCGGGCTTCCTATGCTGGCGCCATCTGCCGTGGAGTTGCCTTATGCGCCAGCCTGCCCACCTTGCCCTGACCTGCCTGCTGGCCCTGGCCGCGACGCTTTCTGCGAGCCCGGCGCCCGCTGCGCAGGCCCAGGCCGCGGAACCGTTGCAGGTGCGCATCGGCTACCTCGGCTATCGCCCCGATCCCGGCCCGCTGCTGTCCAACATCCTTCCCGAGCCCACCGATGCCGGGCTGCAGGGCGCCGAACTGGCGATTGTCGACAGCAACAGCAGCGGGCGTTTTCTCAAACAGGAATTCCACCTGGCCAATGCCACGGTCGAAAGCCCCGAAGCCCTGCTGCAGGCTGCCAAGGCCCAGCATGACCAGGGCCTGCGGCTGTTCGTGGTAAATGCCCCCGCCGCCAGCCTGCGCGCGCTATCTGCCGCCCTGCCCGACAGCCTGCTGTTCAACGCCGGCAGCCCGGACGACAGCCTGCGCAGCAGCCAGTGCCTGGGCAATGTGCTGCACAGCCTGCCCAGCCGCGCCATGCTGGCCGATGCCCTGGCGCAGTTCCTGGTAATGCGCAAATGGCAACGGGCGCTGTTGGTCGTCGGCCAGACCGACGATGACCGGGCCTATGCGGCGGCCCTGCGCCGCGCCATGAAGCGCTTCGGCATGCAGCTGGTCGCGGAGAAAGCCTGGACATTCGACAACGACCAGCGCCGCAGCGCCCAGGCCGACATGCCGCTGTTCACCCAAACCGCCGAGTACGACGTGGTGCTGGTGGCTGACGAACGCGGCGACTTCGGCGAGTACCTGCCCTACCAGACCTGGTATCCGCGGCCGGTAGCCGGCACCCAGGGCCTGACCCCCACCGGCTGGCACAAGACCGTTGAAACCTTCGGCGCGGCGCAGTTGCAAAAGCGCTTCGAAGCCCAGGCCGGGCGCTGGATGAACGACCGCGACTTCGCCGCCTGGATGGCCGTGCGCAGCGTCGCCAGCGCAGTGAGCAAACTGCGCCAGGCCGAGCCCCGCGCCCTGCAGCAACTGCTGCTCAGCGAGCAGTTGCCGCTGGACGGCTTCAAGGGCCGCAAGCTCAGCTACCGCCCGTGGAACGGCGAGCTGCGCCAGCCGATCCCGCTGGTGCAGCCGCGGGCCCTGGTCAGTACCTCACCGCAGGAGGGCTTCCTGCACCCGTTCAACGAAATGGACAGCCTGGGCTACGACAGGCCCGAAGTGACCTGCGGCTACCCCTGACCCGATAACCACAACAAAAAAGGATTTCGCCATGCGTCGCTCCCCTTTTCACCGGGCACTGCTTTACCCCAGCCTGCTGTCCGGCGCCCTGGCCCTTGCCAGCGGGCACGCCGTGGCCGCCACCGCCTGGGTATCGAACGAGAAGGACAACAGCCTCAGCCTGATCGACATGCAGACCCTGCAAGTCACCGAGACCCTGCCAGTGGGCCAGCGCCCGCGCGGCCTGCTGCTGTCCCACGACAACACGCTGCTGTACATCTGCGCCAGCGATTCGGACCGGGTGCAAGTGATGGATGTGGCCACCCGCAAGATCATCAAGGAACTGCCCTCCGGCAAGGACCCCGAGCAGTTCGCCCTGCACCCCAACGACCGCTGGTTGTATGTGTCCAACGAGGACGACGCGCTGGTGACGGTAATCGATACCCAGACCGACAAGGTGCTCGGGCAGATCGACGTCGGCATCGAGCCCGAAGGCATGGCGGTGAGCCCGGATGGCAAATGGGCGGTCAACACCAGCGAAACCACCAACATGCTGCACTGGATCGACACCAGCACCCAGACCCTGGCGGACAGCACCCCGGTGGACCAGCGGCCGCGCTTCGTCGAGTTCAGCCAGGACGGCTCGCGGCTGTGGGCCTCGGCAGAAATCGGCGGCACGGTGACCATCCTCGACGTGGCCAGCCGCCAGGTGCTGAAAACCCTGAATTTCCAGATCAAGGGCGTGCACCCGGACAAGGTCCAGCCGGTAGGCATCAAGCTCAGCGCCGATGGCAAGTACGCGTTCGTCGCCCTGGGCCCGGCCAACCATGTGGCGGTGGTCGATGCCAAGACCTACGAAGTACTCGACTACCTGCTGGTGGGCCGGCGGGTCTGGCAATTGGCGTTCACCCCGGACCAGAGCCATTTGCTGGCCACCAACGGGGTCAGTGGCGACGTTTCGGTGATCGATGCAAAAAACCTCAAGGTGCTCAAGTCGGTGAAGGTCGGCCGCTACCCCTGGGGCGTGGTGGTGACGCCATGAATACCCTCGAAGTCAGTGACGTGAGCTTTGCCTACGGCCAGCGCGAGGCGCTCAGGCAAGTCGGCTTCAGCCTGGCGCCCGGGCGCTTTGCCGCCTTGCTGGGCCCCAATGGCGCCGGCAAGTCGACCTTGATCGCCCTGCTCACCCGCTTGTACGACCTGCAGCATGGCGACATCCGCGTGTGCGGCTGCTCGCTGCGCAACGCCACACGCCCGGCCTTGCGCCAGCTGGGCGTGGTGTTCCAGCAAAGCACCCTCGACCTGGACCTGAGCGTGGAGCAGAACCTGCGCTACCACGCCTCGCTGCACGGCCTGTCGCGGCGCCAGGGCAATATTCGGGTCGATGCCGAGTTGGCCCGCCAGGGCCTCGATGAGCGGCGAAGCGAACCGGTCCGGGCGCTGAACATCGGCCATCGGCGCCGGGTGGAAATTGCCCGCGCGCTGCTGCATGAGCCGCGTTTGCTGTTGCTCGACGAGGCCAGCGTCGGCCTCGACCCGGCCAGCCGCCTGGCGCTCAACCAGCACCTGCGGCTGCTGTGCCGCGAGCAGCGCCTCAGTGTGCTGTGGACCACCCATCTGCTGGACGAAGTGCAGCCCAGCGATGACCTGCTGATCCTGCATCAAGGGCGCCTGGTGGCCAGCGGCACGGCCGACGCCCTGAGCCTGGAGCACGGCGGTGACCTCGACCATGCCTTTGCCTGCCTGACCAGCGCCCCCACAGGAGCCAATGCCCGATGAACGCTTACTGGCAGTGCTTCAACGGCATTCTCCTGCGCGAATGCCTGCGTTTCGTCCTGCAACGCACCCGTTTTCTCAGCGCCCTGGTGCGCCCGCTGCTGTGGCTGCTGGTGTTCGCCGCCGGCTTTCGCGCGGCCCTGGGCATTGCGATCATCGAGCCCTACGACACCTACATCCCCTACGAGGTGTACATCATCCCGGGCCTTGCCTGCATGATCCTGCTGTTCAACGGCATGCAGGGCTCGCTGTCGATGGTCTATGACCGGGAGATGGGCAGCATGCGCGTGTTGCTGACCAGCCCGTTGCCGCGGCCCTTCCTGCTCGGCAGCAAGCTGCTGGCAACCTCGTTGATCTCCCTGCTGCAGGTGTACGCCTTTCTTGCCATTGCCTGGTTGTATGGCGTGCAGCCACCGGCTGCGGGCTTGTTGCTGGCGCTGCCGGCGTTATTGCTGGTGGCGCTGATGCTCAGCGCCCTGGGGCTGTTGCTGTCGAATGCGATTCGCCAGCTGGAGAACTTTGCCGGGGTGATGAACTTCGTGATATTCCCGCTGTTCTTCCTTTCCTCGGCGCTGTACCCGTTGTGGAAGATGCGCGAGGCCAGCCAGTGGCTGTACTGGCTGTGTGCAGTGAACCCGTTCACCCATGCCGTGGAGCTGGTGCGCTTTGCCTTGTATGAGCGCTTCAACCCGCTGGCGCTGGCGGTATGCCTGGGGCTGACCGTGCTGTTCACCCTGCTGGCGATCCTCACCTTCAACCCCCAGCATGCGGCGCTGCGCAAGCCGCGCTGATTGGCAGCGATCCATTGCTTAGCGCGAACCCTGTGGGAGCGGGCGCGCCCGCGAACACCGGCGAAGCCGGTGCCATGCACCGCATCGTCTGTTTCGCGGGCACGCCCGCTCCCACAGGGGTTGCATATGCGTTGCTGCAGGCGCCCGGCTTTCTACTACTTTGGTACTGCCTTTGCTGTCTGATCGTCGCATTCACAATGCACCGCCACTGGCATGTAATGGGCCTATAACAAAAAGGACAAACCCCATGCCACGTGCCCTGCCCCGGCTGCCACGCCCATTGCTGGCGGCGCTTTCCCTGAGCCTGACGCTGGGCATCGCCCAGGCCGACACCACGCCGCTATTCTCCGCCGACGGCTATCGCACCACCCTCTACCGCAGCCCGACCCCACAGCAGGTCGAAGGCGGCCAGGTCATCGACACCGCCACCCTGCAAGGCCTGCTGGGGCACACCCCAAGGCCGGTGCTGATCGACGTCTACCGCCGCCAATGGCTGCAAGGCCGCTTCATCGAAGATGAACCCCACGCCAACATCCCCGGCAGCCGCTGGCTGGCCAACACCGGCGACGGTGAGCTGAGCCCGGCGTGGCACGATTACTTCGTGCGCAACCTGCAACAAGCCACCGCGGGGCGCACGGAGCAACCGCTGGTCTTTTACTGCCGCTCCGATTGCTGGTTAAGCTGGAACGCGGTAAAACGCGCGAAAGCCCTGGGCTATAAGAATCTGTATTGGTACCGCGACGGCCTGGACGCCTGGCAGCAGGCCAACCTGCCGCTGCAGCCGGCGCAGCCAGAACCCTTCCCCTGAATTCATCGCCTGCGAACGCGTGCCCGCTCCATCCAATAAAAACGAGGTGAAAAGGCCATGTACAAAATTCTGATTGCCGACGATCACCCCCTGTTTCGCGAAGCCATCCACAACGTTATCAGCGATGGCTTCCAGGGCAGCGAAGTCATGGAAACTGCCGACCTGGACAGCGCCCTGGCGCTGACCCACGAGCACGACGACCTCGACCTGATCCTGCTCGACCTGAACATGCCCGGCATGCATGGCCTCAATGGCCTGATCACCCTGCGCAACGAGGCACCGACCACGCCGGTGGTGATCGTCTCGGCCGAGCAGGAAAAGCAGATCGTGCTGCAGGCCATCACTTATGGTGCGGTGGGCTTCATCACCAAGTCCTCGCCCCGCTCACAGATGATCGAGGCGATCGAGCAGATCCTCAATGGCAACGTCTACCTGCCGCCCGACATCATCCGTGCCCAGAAAAGCAGCACCAGCCGGCGCCTTAACGATGCCCCGAGCTTCCCGCCGGAGATGCTCCAGGCCCTGACCCGCAAGCAGCTGCTGGTGCTCGAGCGCATGACCAAGGGCGAGTCGAACAAGCAGATCGCCTACACCCTGGATATCGCCGAGACCACGGTCAAGGCCCATGTTTCGGCGATCCTGCGCAAACTCAACGTGCACAACCGGGTGCAGGCCATCCTCAGTGCCGGTGATATCGATTTCGGTGATTACCTGCGGCGTTGACCTGTTCCGGCCTCTTCGCGGGCTTGCCCGCTCCCACAGGTATTGCGCAACACTGAAACCTGCGGGAATCCTGTGGGAGCGGGCAAGCCCGCGAAGAGGCCTGCGGCTATGCCACGCTGCTGCCCAGCAAATGGCTCATCGCCGCCTTCAGCTTCATCGGCCGCACCGGCTTGTGCATCAGGGTGTGGCCCAGCTCGCGGATCTGTTGCTTGAGCTCGTTGCTGTAGTTGGCGGTGATCATCATCGCCGGCAAGGGCTGGGCGCGGCGGGCATTGATCCGCGCCACGGCGTCGACGCCATTGCAGTCGTTGTCCAGGTGGTAGTCGGCGATCAGCAGGTCGGCCTCGGCATGGTAGTTGTCCACCTGGCGCGCCAGGTCCTCCTCCGACAGCGCGGTGACCACCCGGCAACCCCACCCCTCCAGCAGGGTGCGCATGCCAGCGCAAATCGCCGCATCGTTATCCAGTACCCACACCCGCGCCCCGCGCAGGCGTTCGAGCATCGGCTCGCTGATTGCCTGGCTCGGCTGGGCCTTGGGCGCGGTGGTGCTCAGCGGCACTTCGACAGCGAACACTGAGCCTTTGCCAAGCCATGAGCGCACCCGAATCCGGTGGCCAAGAATGCCGGCGATCTTTTCCACGATCGCCAGGCCCAGGCCCAAGCCACGGTCCTGGTCCGGGCGCTGCACATCGCCGCGCCTGAACTCCTGGAACATTTCTTCCAGGTGCTCTTCGGCGATACCGATCCCACTGTCCCATACCTCGATCCGCAAGCCGCCACGCTGGCGCCGGCAGCCCAGCACCACGCGGCCGCTGCGGGTGTAGCGGATGGCATTGCTGAGCAGGTTGCGCAGGATCCGCGCCAGCAGCTGAATGTCACTGCGCACCACGGCGGAGCAGCCCACGAAATGCAGCTCAAGCCCTTCGCTGCGCGCCACCTGGGCGTATTCGGCAGCGAGGTTGTCCATCAGTTCGCGCAGGGCGAACGGGGCGACATCGGCCTTGATCACGCCGGCATCGAGCTTGGAAATATCCACCAGTGTACCTAGCAGGTTCTCCACATCCTCCAGCGAGTTGCTGACATTACGCACCAGGTGAGCACTGTTGTGCGGCTCGCGGTGTTCGAGCAAGGCGCTGGTGAACAGCCGCGCCGCGTTCAGTGGCTGCAGCAAGTCATGGCTGACGGCGGCAAGGAACTTGGTTTTCGACAGGTTGGCCTGCTCGGCCTCGCGCTTGGCCTCGCGCAGGCGCGATTCCACCCGGCTACGCTCCTCGATTTCGCGCAGCAGCTGCTCGTTGAGGCTGGTCAGCTCGGCCGTGCGCTCGCGTACCCGTTGCTCCAGGTGCTGATACGCCTGGTGCAGCGCCTGTGCGGTATTGCGTCGCTCGGTGATATCGCGGATCAACACGAAGATGCCCACCACTTCGCCATTGGCCAGGCGGTTCGGCACGTAGGAGCGCAGCATGTAGCGTTCCTGGCCGTTGATGTTGGTTTCGGCAAACTCGAAGGTTACGCTCTCCCCCGCCAGCGCCCGCGCCACGTAGGCCTCCAGGCGCTGGTAATGCTGCTCGCTGTGGGCTTCGCGCAGGCTCTGGCCCAGCATCACGCCACGAGGCCAGCAATACCATTCTTCATAGACCTTGTTGGTGAATTCGTAGACCAGGTCGGCATTCAGGTAAGCGATCAGCGCCGGTACATGGTCGGTGATCAGGCGGATCTGGTGCTGGTGTGCCGTCTCGGCCCGCTGCCGGGCCTCGCTGAGCAGGTGGTTGACGGCCTTGAGCTCGGCCATGGCCTGGTTCAGCGCTTCGGTGCGTTCGCGCACCTGCTCGGCCAGCACCACCGAATGCTGAAACGCGGCATAAGGGTCGTTGCCACGCGTGACGCCGGACTCGATACGCTCGATCAGGGCGCCGTTGATACGCTGCAGCTTGTGGTTCTGGTGCTGCAGCCGGGCGACCTCGGCCTGCAGTTCAGCGACCGACAGGAGGCCGGTTGCGGGCAATGGCGACTCCGGTGAAGGTCTGGTTGATGTGCATGCCATCGAACTGTTCTCCGTAGGTGTTGAAGCCGATCACCCGCTGCTCGCGCAGGAACGTACCGACCGCTTCCAGCCCGTCCCGGGCTTCCAGCTCCAGCCGCCGCAGGAAGCAATCGCAACCGATGGTCAGCAGCAGCGGGCCGAGGCGCTGCTGCAAGCCGTCGAACAACTGGTGCAGGTTCGGCAACAGCGGGCCCGGGGTCATGGCGGTAAGCACGATGCCGTTTTCCACAGCGCAGTAGAAACTCAGGCTCAGGTCCGGGTGCACCTGCTGTATCGCCCGCACGTAATACTGGTCGTGGATGCGCACGGCCAGCGGATGGGCAGCGAACACACGATGATCGAGCTCGGCCACCGGCACGCCGATGTGCCGGGCGTATTCCTCGGCAGCTGGCTCGGCATTCAGTTCGAAGACCCGGCGCTGGGCACTGTCGGCGCCGGTGACCACCAGCTTTTCCTGGCGCGGCAGGATGTGGTGGGTGGTGAACACTTCGAAGTCGAGCCAGGTATTGACCAGCACCACCACCGCCGCGCCGTGGTGGAACGCGCCGCCGAAATACACGTGGGTGCGGGTCAGGTAGTTGTCGTCGCCGGCCGAGCCGCCGAAATGCGGGATGTCGCCCAGGGCCGCACTGAGGGCGGCAAGCACCATTTCCTCACGGCTGGACAAGCCGTCGAGCAGGGTCAGGGCAAAGCTGTGGCCCTTGATCGGCGCCAGGTTATTGCTGCGACAGGTGCCGACCAGGCGCTCGACCATCTGCTGGGCGTCGATCAGGCTGAAGCGCTCCATTTCGTCGATCAGCTCGGTGGCGATGGAAAAGTGCCGATGATCGAACCCCACTGCCGTTATGCAGTTGCGGCCATAGCCCTGCGGGGTGATTTCCCCGGCGCTGGTGCAACCGACCAGGCGGATGCCGCCAAAGCCCTGCTCCAGGGCTTCGCCCAGGGCCTGCAGGTCGTATTCGGCGGAGCAGAAGAACAGCACGAAGCCCAGGTGCGGGTGCAGCAACTGCGCCGCCAGCTCCTGGGCTGCCTGCCGGGCATCGGTTGCCTGGGACATGGCGCTGACCACACCGTCGTTGTGAGCCTGCTGCATCGTGGTCTCCGGCGCGGGGTGGCTGAGTGATGAGTGTACGAAGGCGATCATCGAGGACGAATGCTACTTGGGTAGCGGGTGGGCGGTTCCATGGTTGTAATAGCTTTTCCTGAAGATTGCCGGGGCCGCTGCGCGGCCCTTTCGCGACGCAAGGCCGCTCCCACATGGGCTTGCGCGGTCGATGTGGGAGCGGCCTTGCGTCGCGAAAGGGCTGCACAGCAGCCCCAGCAGTCTTGAGTCGAGGCCGAGGGCTTACCAGGTCAACACCGCCCCCACCGCAAAGGTATCGGTGTCTTCGTTCTGGTCACTGGTTTCATGGCCGTCGATGGAAAACTGGTTGTACTCGGCAACCAGCTTGAGGTTGTCGTTGACGTCATGGAACAGCGCCACGCCACGGGTTTCATAATCCGCACCACTGCCCACCGCACCGTTGCCATCGTCCTTGGTCTTGCCATACGACAGCGCCACCCGGTTCTTGCCGACCTTGTAGGAGCCCTGCAGCAGGTAGCCGTCGCTGTCGACATTGCGCAAGGTCGGTTCGCCAGCGTTGTTGGTGAAGAACGGGTTGATGCCCTTGGCCTGGAACCCCGAGCCGGTCAGCGACAGCCCCCCCATCTTCGCCTGCACACCGTAGCCGACACCTTTGGAGGTGACCGACTGCACCGCCGGGTCGGTGTTGTCGGAGGTCTGGTAGCTGCCGTTGAGCCAGCTGTAGATCTGCGCCCCACCCAGGTCGAACTGGTAGGTGATCTCGCTTTCGGTACGCGGGTTTTCCTGGTAGGCCTTGCCGGTCGGGCTGCTGTCGTTGGTGTCCACCGGGTCCATGATGCCCACCGCCACCCGCAGGCCGTCCATCACTGGGGTGCGATAGGTGATCTGCGAGGTGGGGAACGGGTACGGGTAGCCGCTACCGATGTTGCCGAACGAGACCCCGCCGCCGTCAACCAGCCCCAGGGTGTCACTGACCTGGCCATAACCGGCCAGCAGTTCGTCGAGCAGGATATTGGAACGGGCGAACAGCCCGAAGTCCTTGCCGATCAGCACCTCACCCCACTCGGGGTTGGCCACGGTGCCGTAGAACTGGCGCACGTCGATGGCGGTATCGGTACCGTTGGTTTCGCTGTCGTTGATGGTCACCCAGAACGAGGCACGCGCGCCGAGCTTCAGGTCATCCACCTGCTTGCCCATGTTGAAGCCCAGGTAGTTGGGCAGAAAGCCCATCTTCACCCGTGACTGGCGGCGATCGAACTGCTCGCCCTGCCGGTCGACATCGCTGTTGACGTAGAAGGCGTTGATATAGCCGTCGGTGGAAAACGTCGTCTGGTCCTTGTCGTACAGCATGATCTCGGCCTGGGCGAGGCTGCTCAGGCAAAGGGTCGACAGGCTGACGGTAACAGCCGCCAGCAAGCGTGGGGACAGATTCTTATTGTTGTACATGGCGCGCTCCGAAACGGGGACGGGATGTCGGAGGCGATTATCAGAAGCTGGCAAACAGCCAGAAACGCTGCCTTGGAGGGGGCTGCCAGGTGCTTTGGGCCCGCGCGCGGGGCGTGATGATTCCGGCCCAGGACCGGGTTACGCCCAGAGGCAAGACTTCTGGCGTAACCCACAGGAGCAGGCGAGGATCAGTACGGCAGACTACGGCGGGCCCCTGTCAAAGGTCCAGGGCACCACTGAGCAAGGCGTTCAGCATGGGTGCGACGTCAGCGCGCTGCTCGTCCAGCAGACACAGCGGGAGGCCTTGCCAGGCTGGTTGTAAATCGGCCAATCCCTCGCCAATCAAGGCCAGCGGACAAACGATTGCCATTTGCAGCGAACGCAGCCGCCTGGCCAAGGCAGGGTCCACCGGCACCTGGACCTTGATCACCACTGCTGCGGGCTGCATTGCTGCACACAGCATGGGTATTTCTTCCAGCGGCTGCCCGCAACCGAGCACTTCGATGCGTTGCTGCTCGCTGCTCAACAGCAGCCCGGTGCACAACACCTGCAGTTCGGCTTGCCCCTCGGTGCCTGCCAGCAGCACGCGCGGTGCATCGGCCTGGTTCATCTGCAGGCGCATCAGCAGGCGGGCGCGCAGGAACATGTCCAGAAACAGCCATTGGCTACGCTGGCCCGGCGCAATGCCTGAGGCCAGGCCATGCCAGACTGGCATCAGCACCTCACGCAGCACGGTGGCCTTGGGCAGGACGGTGAACAACTGCCCATGGATGCTTTCCAGCGCTTGTGTATCGAATGCCTTGGTTGCATGCTCCACGGCAGCGCGCCAGTCGTCGAACGCCGAGTGCTGCTGCACCGGCGCATCCGGCTGGCCTGCGAGCATGCCGCCTACCTTGCTGATGGGCACCCCATTGCCGGTCCAGCGCAAGATGTCGCGTATGCGCTGGACATCGCGAGCGCTATAAAGGCGATGGCCGCCCTCGGTGCGCTGCGGGCTTATCAACCCATGGCGCCGCTCCCATGCCCGCAAGGTCACCGGATTGATGCCGGTCAGGCTGACCACATCGCGCATGGGTAGCAAATCGGCTGGGGTGGCGTCAGTCATGATGAGGGTTTATCTGGGGGGTGGCACATTCTAAACCCATATGCACCTTCTGCGGCGAGCCTCCTTGGGTCATCATGCAACAAACGGCGCCGAGGCCTTCTGCACGCAGGCCAGGCTACGCACTTCGCATCCTAAATGCCTGTAGGTGGGCCCCATGATCAACGCGAAACTCATGCAACTGATGGTCGAGCATTCCAACGATGGCATCGTCGTCGCAGAGCAGGAGGGCGACGACAGCATCCTTATCTACGCCAACCCCGCCTTCGAGCGCCTGACCGGCTATCGCGCCGAGGACATCCTGTATCAGGACTGCCGTTTTCTGCAGGGCGACGATCATGACCAGGCCGGCCTTGCCAACATCCGCGAGGCGATCCGTGGAGGCCTGCCGTGCTGCCAGGTGCTGCGCAATTACCGCAAGGACGGGAGCTTGTTCTGGAACGAGTTGTCCGTCACGCCGGTGTACAACGAGACGGACCAGTTGACGTACTACATCGGCATCCAGCGCGATGTCACAGCGCAGATTTTCGCTGAGGAGAAACTACGCGAGCTGGAGGCCGAGGTGGCTGAATTGCGCCGACAACTGGGCCAGGCTGAGCGCTGAACGAAACCTATACAAGATCGTTGACTTGTATAGATTTACGCTTAGACTTCAGATATACCTGTACAACAAGCCATTTCTGTACAGGATTTCCTGGAGTCCAGCATGTCAGCGTATCTGCAGCAATTCGCCGAGCACTTCAGCAGACTCGACGGGGGCAACCTCGGCACCCTTGAAAAGCTGTACAGCGACGATGTCACTTTTCGCGATCCGTTGCATCAGATCCAGGGGCTGCGCGCTCTGCGAACCTATTTCGCGCAGTTGTACGCCAACGCTCACGACATTCGCTATGCCTTTTCCAGCATCGACGAAGTGATGCCCGGGCAAGGTTACCTGCGCTGGACCCTGCAGTTTCGCCACCCACGCCTGGCCCGCGGTCAGCAGATCAGCTTGCAAGGATGCAGTTACCTGCAATGGCATGACCGGGTCCATTTTCACCAGGACTATTTCGACGCAGCAGCCCTGCTCTACGAACATGTTCCGGTCATGGGCGGTGCGATTCGATGGCTCAAAGGGCGGATGGCATGAGCCGCTGCTGGCTGACAGGCGCAAGCAGCGGTATCGGTGCCGCACTTGCACAATGCCTGCTGGAGCAAGGCCACCAGGTCGCCTTGGGCGCACGGCATGCAGATCGTCTGGCCCCGTTGGCTGAACGTTTTCCCGGGCAGGTGCTGCTGGCCATTGGCGACCTGGACGACCCCGTACAGGTCGCCGGGATCGCAACCCGTATCGAGCAGGCCTGGGGAGCGCTGGACAGGGTGATCCTCAATGCAGGCACCTGCGAGTACCTGGAGCCGGACCATTTCGACCCTGCCTTGGTCGAGCGTGTGGTCCGTACCAATTTCCTTGCTGTCAGCTACTGCCTGGCAGCGGCCCTGCCCTTGCTTCGCGCCGGTCAACGCCCTCATCTGGTGGTCATGGGCAGTTCGGTGACCTGGCTGGCCTTGCCCCGTGCCGGCGCCTATGGCGCGTCCAAGGCAGCCGTGCGTTATCTGGTGGAATCGCAGCGCATCGACCTTGCCCGCGAAGGCATCGCCGTCACCCTCGTCAACCCGGGCTTTGTCGACACGCCATTGACCCGTCGCAACGATTTCCCCATGCCGCAGCTGTGGTCGGCGCAGCGCGCAGCCAGCCATATTGCCAAACGCCTTCCCGAGCGCCCGCTGGAAATCAACTTCCCCCGGCTTTTCATCCTGGTATTGCGCCTGCTTGGCGCACTGCCCGCGCGCCTGCGCCTGGGGCTTGGGCAACGCCTTGCCCGTCATGAACAGGAATGATGATCCATGCGTATAGCAATCATCGGCAGCGGCATTGCAGGGCTGTCCTGCGCTCATCTGCTGTCACGCAAGCATGAGGTGACGGTTTTCGAAGCCGAGAAATGGATCGGGGGCCACACGCATACCCTCGATGTGATCTGGCAGGGTGAACGCCATGCAATAGATACCGGCTTCATCGTCTTCAATGACTGGACCTACCCGCACTTCATCCGCTTGCTCGACCACCTGAAGGTCGCCTCACGGCCGACCGAAATGAGTTTCTCGGTGCATGATCCGGTCACTGGCCTGGAATACAACGGGCACGACCTGAATACCCTGTTTGCCCAACGCCGCAACCTGGTGTCCCCGGGGTTCTGGGGGATGCTACGGGATATTCTGCGTTTCAATCGTCAGGCGCTCGCCGACCTGGATAACCAGCGTATCGATGCCAACGCGACCCTGGGCGCCTACCTCCGGGCTCAGCGCTATGGACAGCGCTTCATCGACCATTACATCGTACCGATGGGGTCGGCGATCTGGTCGATGTCCCGCGCGGACATGCTCGGCTTCCCACTTGCGTTCTTTGTGCGGTTTTGTCGCAACCACGGCTTGTTGTCGGTCAACCAACGTCCACAGTGGCGCGTGATCGAAGGGGGTTCGCGCAGCTATGTCAGTCCGCTGTGCCGGCCGTTTGCCGGGCGCATCCGCCTCGACTGCAAGGTTTTCCGGGTCAGCCGCGACGAAGGTGGCGTCACCCTGACGAGCGCTGCCGGTACCGAGCGTTTCGACAATGTGGTGTTCGCCTGCCACAGCGACCAGGCCCTGGCTTTGCTCGAAGCGCCGAGCGTGCAGGAACGGGAAGTGCTCGGCGCCATCGGTTATGCCAGCAACGATGTGGTGCTGCACACCGATACCCGTCTGCTACCCCGCCGCAAGCGCGCCTGGGCCAGCTGGAACTACCGTCTCGGCGGGCCGCAGCAGGCGCCTGCCGCGCTGACCTACAACATGAACATTCTGCAAGGTATCCAGGCACCGACGACCTTCTGCGTGAGCCTCAACCAGACCGCGCTGGTGGATCCGGCGCAGATCATTGCCCGCTTCCAGTACGACCATCCGCAATACAGCCTTGCGGCGTGCGCCGCGCAGGCGCGCCAGGCGCAGCTGCAGGGCCAGCGCCACAGTTACTTCTGCGGCGCCTACTGGGGCAACGGCTTTCACGAGGATGGCGTAGTCAGTGCGTTGAAGGTGGCCGCGCATTTCGGAGAGCACCTGTGAACAGCAGCCTTTGCGTGGGCTGGGTCAGCCACCGGCGCCTGGCGCCGCGCCCCCACGCCTTCCGCTACAGGATCGGCATGTTCTACCTGGACCTGGACGAGCAAGCCTGGCTGACAGGCCTGTCACGTTGGCTGTGGCGCTGGCGCCTGGCACCGCTCAGCTGGCACCCGGCAGATTACCTGCCAGCTCGGACCCGCCGCGGCGAGACGCTGGCCCAGGCTGCACGTTCGCTGGTGCACAACGCGACGGGAGAGATGCCTGAGGGGCCGGTGCACCTGCTCACGCAATTGCGTTGCTGGGGGCTGTCATTCAACCCGGTCAGTTTCTATTTCTGCCATGACCGCGACGGACGACTGACGGCAATCCTGCTGGAGGTGCGCAACACGCCATGGCGCGAACGCTTCCATTACGTGCTGCCGGTCAGCGAAAACCTTGCCAGGCCCTTCACTGTCACCAAGGCCTTTCATGTGTCGCCTTTCATGCCACTGCACATGGACTATCGCTTGCACTTTGCCCTGGACGCAGAGCATGTGCGCATCCACATGGAGAACTGGCAAGCCGATAGCAAGGTGTTCGAGGCCGACCTGGCCCTGCAGCGCCAGCCGCTGGATAAAGCCGCCGTGCACCGATACGTACTGGCCTTCCCCTGGATGAGCCTGCGCACCGTCGCGGCCATCTACTGGCAGGCACTGCGCCTGTTGTTCAAACGCACACCCATCCATGACCACACGCCCAGCCAGAGTGACCTGGCGCTCGGCCATTCCTGCGAGGACCCTGATGATGTCGAACCCCACCCTGAGCGTTAGCAAGTTCGCCGGCCTCGGGCCGTTGTTCGGTGGCCTGGCACGAAACGCCGTGCTCGCCAGCCTGGGCAGGCTGCGCCATGGCCATTTGCGCCTGCTCAGCCACGGGCAGCAATGGAGCTTCGGTGACGCCGACAGCCCGCTGCAGGCCGAGGTCGAAATACTTGATGACATCACCTGGAGCCTGATAGCCGGTAATGGCTCGATCGGTGCTGGCGAAGCCTACATCCACGGCTATTGGCGAAGTCCCGACCTGGCGCTGGTGACTCGCCTGTTTGTCGCAAACCTGGAGGTACTTGACACCCTCGAGGGTGGCCTGGCCCGCTTCGGCCGCCCTGCCCTGCGGTTGCAGCACAAACTCAACCGCAACAGCAGGCGCGGTGCCCGCCGCAATATCCTGGCGCACTACGATCTGGGCAATGCCCTGTTCGAGCGGTTGCTGGACCCTACCATGATGTATTCGGCAGCCCGGTTCGAACACTCTGAACAGACGCTGGAACAAGCTCAGTTGCACAAGCTGGAGCGCATCTGCCAGAAGCTGGAACTGTGCCCTGCCGACCACCTGCTGGAGATCGGCTGCGGGTGGGGCAGCCTGGCAATCCACGCCGCCACCCGATATGGCTGCAAGGTCACCACCACCACGCTTTCCGAGGCGCAGTACAGCCATACCCTGACACGCGTTCAGGCCCTGGGGCTGGAGCAGCGCGTGAAAGTGCTTCGCGAAGACTACCGCGATCTTCAAGGCACCTTCGACAAACTGGTCTCGATCGAGATGATCGAGGCTGTCGGCCACCGTTACCTGCCGGTGTATTTCCGCCAGTGCGCCTCGCTACTCAAGCCCGACGGGCTGATGCTGTTGCAGGCGATCACCATACGCGACCAGCGCTATGAGCAGGCGCGGCGGTCGGTCGATTTCATCCAGCGCTACATCTTCCCCGGTGGCGCCCTGCCTTCGTTGAGCGTGATGCTGGAAACTGCCAGCCGGCACACCGCACTCAACCTCTTGCACATGGAAGATTTCGGTCAGGACTATGCCCGCACCCTGCGGCACTGGCGAGAAAACCTGCGCCAGGCACGCGCTGCGTTGACGGACCTGGGCTATGACGACATGTTCCAGCGCCTGTGGGAGTTCTACCTGTGTTACTGCCAAGGCGGTTTCGAGGAGCGCGCCATCGGTGTCGCGCATCTGCTCTGGGCCGCGCCCCAGGCACGGCGCGCGCCCTTGCCTGGCAGTGCCTGATGAGCCGTGGCTGGCTGCTCGCCAATGCCTTGTGGCTACAGGCTGGCTGGTGGCTATGCGTATTGGGGGCCGAAAAAACCTGCCTGTCGTTGCTTGTGGTTCCTGGCCTGGCCGTGCACCTGAGCCTGTGCCCGGACGTCCACGCAGAGGTCAAGGCGCTGTTGCGCGTAACGCCGGTGGGATGTGTGCTGGACAGCGTGCTGGGCGCGCTGGGCGTGTTCGGTTTCGACACTTGGCCACTGCCGCTGTGGCTTGCGCTGCTGTGGCTGGTGCTGGCCAGCGGCATGCGCCACAGCCTGGCATGGGCCGGCAGGCACTGGCGGCTCGGTGCGCTGGTGGGTGCAGTTGGCGGCCCTCTGGCCTATCTGAGCGGGGCGAGGTTGGCAAATGTCGACTTGCCCATGGGCACGCTGGAAACCGGCCTGTTACTGGTGCCGATATGGGCCGCTACCCTGCCCTTGCTCGCGCGCCTCGCGGTGCGGTGCTGACCTGCGACATCGTTCGGAGCAGTAGCGCACCTGCGCCCAGCAACGCGCCCAGCGCTTGCGCCAGTTGAACGGCCGCCCACACACCACGCAGATCTTGCTGGGCAAAAGACCCTTTTTCATATCGGCTGCGCCGCATCGAGTTGTGCCAGCAGTGACTGGCCACGCTGCCACACGGCATCGCGACGGTCAGCCGCCATGCCATCCAGGCTTCGATAGACCAGCGCCAGACGCGGGTTAGCCGAAAGTTCCGAGCGATGGCGAATCAGAAAATGCCAATACAACGCATTGAACGGGCAGCCATCCACCTCGGTCACGTGGTCAACCCTGTAACTGCACGCCTTGCAATGGTCGGACATGCGCTGGATATAACGACCACTGGCGCAGTAAGGCTTGGACCCCAGGTAGCCACCGTCGGCGTACATCACCATACCAAGCGTGTTGGGCAGCTCGACCCAGTCGAAGGCATCCATGTAGACCGCCAGGTACCACTCACAAATCGCGGCTGGGGCGATACCGGCCAGCAAGGCGAAGTTGCCGGTGACCATAAGCCGCTGGATATGGTGAGCGTAGCCCAGGCGAAGGGTCTGGCCGATGGCCTGCTCCATGCAGCGCATGCGGGTGCGCCCGGTCCAATAGAATTCTGGCAACGCTCGCTCGTTGCCCAGGTAGTTGAGCGCCGCATACTCCGGCATGCGCAGCCAGTAGATGCCGCGCACATACTCGCGCCAGCCGATCAACTGGCGGATGAAGCCCTCTGCTGCATTGAGCGGTACTCGCCCCTCGCGCCAGGCCTTGTCGACCTCCTCGCACAGGCAACGTACGTCCAGAAGCCCGATGTTCAGCGCCGCACTGATGCGCGCATGGAACAGGTACGGCTCGCCCTCGGCCATCGCATCCTGGTAGTCACCGAAAGCTGCCAGGCCGAACTCCAGAAAGTGTTGCCAGAGCTGCCTTGCCTCGGCATGGGTCACCGGGTAGTCGAAACCGTCGATGGCTCCGTAGTGGTCGCTGAAGCGTTGGCGTACCAGGGCTATTACCGCTGCCGTGATCTCGTCCTGCTCGAAATGCGCGGCGAAGGGGCCACGCAGCTGGCGGGGCAAGGCCTTGCGATTGTCGCCATCGAGATTCCAGGTTCCACCTGCCGGGCTGCCGTCAGGCTCCAGCAGCAGACCGGTACGCTTGCGCATGCCACGGTAGAAGTACTCCATGCGCAGTTGGCCGCGTTCCCGGGCCCAGCGCGCGAAGGCTTCGCGAGAACAGAGAAATCGCGTGTCGCGATGCCACACAAGCGGCAGTGCGGCATCGCGCAACGCCTGCTCCAGGCGCCACTCTCCGCACTCGGTCAGGTGAATATGCGTGGCTCCCAGGGCCTGCTGCCAGCGCCGCAACTCGCCAACGATGGTTCCGCTGTTGCCGTCATCATCAAGTTTCACATAATGCACCTGCCAACCGCGCTTGCGCAGTGCCAGTGCGAAGTGCCGCATGGCGCTGAAGATCAGGACGATCTTCAGCGGATGATGCGGCACGTACCTGGCCTCCCCTTCCACTTCCGCCATCAGCACAGCATCGCGGGCAGGATCGAGGGCGTTGAGGCTGGCCAGATCGAAGGACAGCTGGTCACCCAGTACCAGACCCAGGCGCATCTTCAGGCTCCCCCTGGCTGGTCAGCGTTACCGCTATGCAGATTCATGGCATGCCCCCCAGCAGACGCTGACGCAGTTGTTGATCCCTGGCCCGTGGATCGAGCCAGATGGCGAAGAACGCCCGTGCAAAAACGGGGTCGGCGACCGCCCGGCTGAGTTTGCCATCGACGTAGAAACGGCAGCCCTGCCCCGGTATGTACAAGCCGGTGATGCGCATCCCAGGGCGTACATCCACGAACGCCTGCTGCATGGCCTGGGACCACGCCGCGCGCCGCTGCGGCGTCACGTTTTCAGGTGCCAGGCGGTACATTTCCTCGAGGCTGGCCTGTACCAGCGTGTCCCTGGACAGGCTTCGATGATAGGCCAGCTCAAGGGCAAAAGGCCGGCTCCAGTCCTGGACCGGACCTGCCGCCCATAGCTGTGCAGTGTAAAGGCGCAAGCCAAACCAGCTGAACTCACCGACGCCCAGCCGTTGCGCTGCCGGCAGCTCCGCTCGCCAGTCCGCCGCCTCCGACAGGGCAGTCAATAGCAGGCAAAGCCAGGCCCAACGAGTTGTGTGCCCCATACTGACCTCGAGCACGTGAAATACCTGTACAATATTAGAAACTATGTACAGTTTTTTATGAGGTTGTACAACTTTTACTTGCGGGTCTCAGGGCCTTGTTTCGGCAGAGCCAGTGACAGTGGCATACCTGCGTCGGGGCCGGCAAAGGAGGCAGTTCAGTGAGCCTTATCAATGACCTTCATACCCCCGCCAACGTGCTGATTTGCGGAGCCAGCCAGGGGATCGGCCTTGCACTGTGCACACAGCTGCTGGCGCGCGACGACATCGGGCGGGTGTTTGCCGTCTCGCGACATGCCACCAGCAGCCCCGCGCTGGATGCTTTGTTCGCCGAGCACCCAAGACAGTTGGTTCGCATCGACTGCGACGCCTGTTCCGAAGTGGCACTGCAAACACTGGCGGCACGGGTGGGCGCCTGCTGCGACCAGCTGAACCTTGTACTGTGCACGCTTGGCGTGCTGCAAGAGGCACCCGCACGGGCCGAAAAAGCGCTGACACAGGTGGACATGGCTGGGCTGCTGGCCAGCTTCACGACCAACTGTTTCGCCCCTGTCCTGCTGCTCAGGCACTTGCTGCCCTTGTTGCGACAGCAACCGATGACCTATGTGGCACTGTCGGCGCGGGTCGGGTCGATCAGCGACAACCATCTTGGCGGGTGGTACAGCTATCGCGCCAGCAAGGCCGCGCTCAACCAGCTTCTGCACACTGCGAGCATCGAACTCAAGCGACTGAACCCTGCTTCCACGGTACTATTGCTGCATCCCGGGACCACCGACACCCGCCTTTCCCAACCCTTTCAGGGCAATGTACCGCCGGGAAAACTGTTCTCGCCGGCATTTGCAGCGACATGCATCCTAGCGCTGGTGAGCCGGCACGGCCCCGACCAGAGCGGTACATTCTGGGCGTGGGACGGCACACCGATTGCCTGGTGACGCCAAAGCCAGCATGGCTTGGCTTCTCTTGTCAGCTGAACACCCAGAGCACGCGGGTGGGCTTGTCGGTGAGGTTGGCGTAACGAAAACTTGCGTGGGGTTGCAGCTGAAAACTGTCACTGGCGCGCAGCGTTACCGGCTCGCCGCCATCCAGCCATACGGTCAGTTCGCCTTCGAGCACGAAGCAGCCCTGCTCCGAGCTGTCGTCCAGGTACTCCTCGCCACTGCTGGCCCCAGGCTCCAGGTGGCTGTCGAGCATGGAGAACGCGCCCGTTATCGTGGGGGATGCCAGCACATCGGTGATGCCACCGGCCAGGTGAAGGGTACGACGCTCGTGAGGGCGGGTGACCCACTCGAGTTCGCGCGGCTGGTCCAGCTTGTAGAAATAGGCCGTGGAGACGCCGAGCTCTTCGCTGATAGCCGTGAGGTCGGCCACGGTTGGGCGGGATACGCCCCGTTCGACCTGGGACAGAAAGCCCACCGAACGGCCGATGCGCTGCGCCAGTTCGCCCAGTGTCAGGCCCTTGAACTTGCGCAGGTCGCGAATCAGTACGGCCAGGCCTTCGATCTCTTCGTGCACTTTCATGGTTGAATCGCGACTTTCGGATGGGAAAAATTGATGCCCTGAAAAGTACATGATTCATTTCACAAAGCAAGATGCTTCATGGCGATCTTGGGGATGCTTTGCAGCCCTTCGCGGGCACGCCCGCTCCCACAGGGATCGCGCTTCTCCTGAACCCGGCGCCAGACCTGTGGGAGCGGGCGTGCCCGCGAAGGGTCGCAAAGCGGCCCCAAACAATTCAACTGACTGGCACCAGTCCCAGGGCTCTTCCCTTACCGAACAGCCTCGTACGTCAAGTCCAGGCACTTGCGGGCCTTCTCCACCAGTTCGTCGATCTCCTCGATGCTGATCACCAGCGGCGGCGCGATGATCATGGTGTCGCCCACGGCACGCATGATCAGCCCATTGTCGAAGCAATGCTGGCGACAGATCATGCCGACACCTTTGCCTTCATGACGCGCACGGGTGGCCTTGTCCTTCACCAGCTCGATCGCGCCGAGCATGCCCAGGCCGCGTACCTCGCCTACCAGCGGGTGGTCGGCCAGCTCGCGCAGGCGTTTTTGCAAGTACGGAGCGGTCTTGTCGTGCACCTGCTCGATGATCTTTTCATCACGCAGTATCCGCAGGTTCTCCAGGCCCACCGCAGCCGCCACCGGGTGGCCGGAATAGGTGAAGCCGTGGTTGAAGTCGCCGCCTTCGCTGATGACTTTGGCCACTTCATCTCGCACGATCACGCCGCCCATGGGGATATAGCCGGAGGTAAGGCCCTTGGCGATGGTCATCAGGTCGGGCTTGAGGTCGTAGTAGTCGCTACCGAACCACTCGCCTGTACGGCCGAAGCCGCAGATCACTTCGTCAGCGACGAAGAGGATGTCGTACCTGGCCAGGATCTCCTTCACCTTCGGCCAGTAGGTCTGCGGTGGAATGATCACCCCGCCAGCGCCCTGGATCGGTTCGGCGATGAAGGCGGCAACGTTGTCCACGCCAACTTCGAGGATCTTCTTCTCCAGCTGTTCGGCCGCCCACACGCCGAAGTCGGCCTCGGTCATGTCGCCGCCTTCGCCATACCAGTACGGCTGCGGGATATGCACGATATCCGGGATCAGCCCACCCTGCTGGTGCATCCCACTCATGCCGCCCAGGCCCGCGCCGGCCACGGTGGAGCCGTGGTAACCGTTGATGCGGCCGATGATGACCTTCTTGCTCTTCTGGCCCTTGAGCGCCCAGTAATGGCGGACCATGCGCAGCACGGTGTCGTTGCCTTCGGAGCCGGAGCCGGTGAAGAACACATGGTCCATGCCTTGCGGGGCCACATCGGCGATCGCCTTGGCCAGTTCCAGCGCGGGCGGGTGCGCGGTCTGGAAGAACAGGTTGTAGTACGGCAGCTGCTTCATCTGCTGGCTGGCGACGTCGGCCAGCTCATCGCGCCCATAGCCCACCGCCACGCACCACAGCCCGGCCATGCCATCGAGAATCTTGTGGCCTTCGCTGTCCCAGAGGTACACGCCCTTGGCCGAGGTGATGATGCGCGGGCCTTTCTCGGCCAGTTGCCGAACATCGCTGAACGGGGCCAGGTGGTGGTCGCGGCTCATGGCTTGCCAGGCGAGGGTCTGGGAATTCTGCTCACTCATTGACTTCACTCCATCAAGTTGCGCAGCCGTGCCACGCAGGTACTTTTTTGTAATTGGGAAAGATCGCTGTCAGGCGGACTTCAACAGCATCTGGCGCAATACCGAGCGATGCCGGCAGGCCTTGCCAAAGGACTGGAAGATGGTCAGGTAATGTGGGTTGTCCATGACCTGGTACTCGGGGTGCCATTGCACGGCCAGGGCAAAACCCTTGCTGTTCTCGACCGAAATCGCTTCCACCAGGCCATCGGGTGCCAGCGCCTCCACCCTCAGCCCGGGGGCCAGTACATCAATGCCCTGGCCGTGGATGGAATTGACATCGATGACCGCCGGCAAGCCCATGCGGTCGAGCATGCCGCCGGGCTCTATATGCAGGGCGTGACGCGGGCCGTATTGCTTTTCGATGGGCTCACCCTTGCTTTCGCGGTGGTCCATGAACATGCCGGTCTCATGCACCTTCTGGTGCAGGGTGCCGCCCAGCGCCACGTTCATTTCCTGGAAGCCACGGCAGATGCCGAGCACCGGCACACCGGCGGCGATGGCCGCACGCATCAGCGGCAAGGTGGTGGCATCACGCAGCGGGTCGTGATGGGTGCCCGCTGCACTGGCCGGGCCGTTGTAGTGCAACGGTTCGATGTTGGACGGCGAACCGGTGAAGATCAGCCCATCCACCACGTCGAGAATATCGGCGCTGTCCATCAGGTCTGCGAGGCTGGGTATCACGATGGGCAGCCCGCACGCTGCCTTGGCCGCCGCGCGCGCGTACTTCTCGCTGATGGTCTGGGTTGCATGCAGCTCGATCATGCTGGTGCATGCGGTAATGCCGATAACGGGCACACGTGGCATATCTTCCTCCGGCAAATCCATATTGCGCGTTGTATTGAAACGGTAGAAAGGCAGGGTGCAGCGGCGCTGCCCCAACCCCGGCACCTACAGGAACCAGCGGTATTCGCGGGCATCGATGTGGCGCATGAAGTCCAGTTGCTCCTGGTATTTGTTTTCGCAGTAGACCATCACGAATTCACTGCCCAGGCCCTCGTTCACCTCCGGGTGGTGACGCATGGCCGCCAGGGCACTGAAGGCATCCTTGGGGAACTCGATGCCGCTCTGGCGGTTGTCGTTCAGCGGGGCGATGGGCTCGACGCCACGCTCCAGGCCATGCTCCATCCCGGTCAGGATGGCCGCCAGCACCAGGTACGGGTTGGCATCGGCACCGGCGAGGCGGTGTTCGATGCGCAGGTTGCGCGGGTCGGACTCGGGGATGCGAATACACGCATCGCGATCTTCGAAACCCCAGCTGGCCTTGCTCGCCGCGTTGACCATGGCGCCGTAACGGCGGTAGGCATTGTGGTTGGGGGCGAAGATCGGCATGCAGTGCGGCAGCAGCTCCAGGCACCCTGCCACCGCATGGCGCAGCTTGCGCTGGTCATCGCCGGCCAGGATGTTGTTGCCGGCGTTGTCGTACAGGCTGACGTGCACATGCATGCCGCTGCCCGGCGCGTCGAGGTACGGCTTGCTCATGAAGCTGGCTCGGTAGCCGTGCTTCATCGCGATACCGCGGGTACTGCGGCAGAACAGCGCCGACCAGTCCGCCGCGCTCATGGCATCGTCGCTGTGCGAGAAGTTGATCTCGAACTGGCCTGGGCCCAGCTCCGCGGTGATCACGTTCGCCGGCACGCCCTGCTCGTTGGCGCCATCGACCATCTCGTGCAGCACCGGTGCGAAGCGCGACAGCCGCTCGATGTGCATGTTCGGCTGGTCGTCGTGGTCGTCGGTCGCCTTGTCGCGTGGGTACTGTGGCAGGCCGTTGTCGAGCTTGCGGTCGAACAGGTAGAACTCCAATTCGAAGGCCACCACCGGGCGAATGCCGCGCCTGGCCAGGCGCTGGATCACCCGGGCCAGCACTTCACGGGGCTCGAACTCGATGGGCTTGGCGGTGCCGTCGGAGGTGATGAGCATCTGCGCGATCGGTTCCTTTTCCCAGCGCACCGGCTTGAGGGTACCCGGCACCAGGCGGCGGGCGGCATCCGGGTCGCCGTCGGCGAAGCAGTAGTCACCGATCGGGTAGAGGCCACCCTGGGTGCCCAGCAGCACGCAGTTCTGCGGCAACTTCAGCGGCGCGCCGGCTGCGACTTTTTCCAGCATGTCCATGGGGTAGCGCTTGCCGTAGAAGTGCCCGGGAATATCCAGCGCAATCAGGTCGACATAACGTATTTCTGGGTGTTGCGCTCGGAACGAGCGCACTTCAGTCAGCAGATCCGGAAAGACGACACTCATCTTCTTGTCCTTGTGAGGTGAACGAATTCAGTTGAAGACCCAGAGCACGCGGGTGGCTTTTTCCGTCAGGTTGGCATAACGGAACTGCGCGTGGGGGTGCAGCTGGAAGCAGTCGTTGGCCTGCAGGGTCACGGCATCGCCGTGGTCCAGCCAGACCGTGAGTTCGCCTTCGAGCACGAAACAGCCCTGCTCGGAACGGTCAGTCAGGTACAGCTCGCCACTGCTGGCGCCTGGCTCGAGATGGCTGTCGAGCATGGAGAACGCGCCGCCGATGGTGGGCGAAGCCAGCACATCGGTAATGCCCGACTCGAGGTACAGCGTGCGCCGCTCGTGGGGGCGCGTGACCCAGCTGACGCTGCGCGGCTTGCTCAGGTTGTAGAAGTACGCGGTGGATACGCCGAGCGCTTCACTGATGGCGGTGAGGTCGGCCACGGTAGGGCGCGAAACACCGCGCTCGACCTGGGACAGGAAGCCGACCGAGCGGTTGATGCGCTCGGCCAGTTCGCCCAGGGTCAGGTTCTTGAATTTGCGCAGGTCGTGAATAAGGATCGCGAGGGCTTCAACCTCTTCGTGCATCTTCATCGTTTGAGACTGCCGTGAAATTTTTAGAGTTATTTTTCATGAAAAATTACATGAAAAATTTCACGAGTCAAGCCGAAGCTGAAAATGGGAAGCCGCGAATGGAGGTGGGGGGCAACAAGTAGCGAAGAGGCGTAACGAGAAAGGTACCTTGAAGCCCTCAGGAAGCGAGGGCCTGCGAACGCTGCCGTACCGGCATTTCATAGCGGTGCGGTTGCTGCCAGGCCAGCTGTGCCTGGACATCGACCGCCGCATCCATCACTTTCTGCGCCCAGTTCTCATCCTTGGGGCACACCACCACCACGCGAAAACCGTGGTCGACGCCTTCCAGCCGCACGCCCTCGGAATCATCGACATGCAGGTCGATATCGAAGGCCGACGGCAACTTCGAGGGCGCATTCTCAAGCCCGTTCACGGCCAGGATATGCTGGTGCCGGTCACTGTTGACCACGCCATCGACGCGGATACCGTAGAGCATCAACCAACGGCGGATGTAGGACGGCGTGCGCCCCGACGAGGTGTAGATCCAGATGCTGCAACCCTGGCGGCGCAGGTCGCGGATCAGCGAGCGCGTGCCACTGCGCAGGGGTTCACCCAACCAGCGGTGGACGAACGCCGGCAGCTTGCTGTGCTCGGCGGCGGCGTGGTCGGCCTGGCAGGCTAGCGTGTCGTCGATATCGAACGAAATGCGTACCTGCGGGCGATTGAACGTACGCTCGAGGGCTTGCCGCCCGCGCTGGAACAGAGAAGGGCTTTGCATCAGCGGCACCTCTCGCGCGCAGGCATGGATGTGCCGCCCAGGAAGAACTTGCCGGGCTCGGGCGCGTGCGCTTCAAGGAAAGCTGCATACTTTTTCTTGATCTTGGGAAGTTCGTACAAAGCCTTGACCCCATGCTTGGCGGAGTTGCGTATGACCGAGGACGGGTTGAAGTAACCCTCGGCGTTGTCCAGCGACAGCACGAATGGTGGTAGCCCCGCGCGCATCAGCAAGTAGCTGACAATGAGCGACCCTGTGCGGTTGTTGCCTTCGATGAACAGCTGCGGCTTGCTGAGAATTCGAACGTAGACACCCGCCGCACGCTTCCAGATCGAGTCGCTGCCATACGAGCAATACCAGTTGTAGAGGTCCTTGATGCCGCCCTCAACATTGTTGAAAAAGTGCGCCTCGGTCGCCGCCAGGTGCGGGGCAAATTCCAGCCTGCGTGCCGGGTCGCTGCCGCACAGCACGGTGGCATTGATCTCCAGCATCAGGTTCAGCTGCTGCAGGTCGAAAAGGTCGACACCCCGGGCGACATAGTCGTCAATCAGGGCATAGCCTTCAACCACATTCAGCAGCACCTCGTCGGTGAATGGGTCCCGCGGTTCGGTGAAATGCTGGCTGAGTTCGGCAAAGCGGGCCTGCACCTCACGCAGTGCGCGCTCTACCGCTGGCAGATCAAGACGACGCGTCGCTGGCATTGGAAATCCCTGGTAACACTTGGCGGAAGGTAATGCGGCCGGGTGTTGCAGCCTTCCTGACTGCAACACCCGGCCACCTTGGCAGGTACGGCCTCAGCTGAACTTGCCGCTGATGTAGTCAGCGGTCAGCTGTTCACGCGGGTTCTGGAAAATCTGCGTGGTCGGGCCCATCTCGACCAGGTAACCGGTACGGGTGCCCTTGGAGATGTCGACCGAGAAGAACGCGGTGGTGTCGGCCACACGAATCGCCTGCTGCATGTTGTGGGTCACCAGGGCGATGGTGTAGTCCTTCTTCAACTCGACCATCAGCTCCTCCACCCGGCGGGTGGCAATCGGGTCGAGTGCCGAGCAGGGTTCGTCCAGCAGCAGCACTTCCGGCTCGGTGGCGATGGCGCGGGCGATGCACAGACGCTGTTGCTGGCCGCCGGACAGGGCCAGGCCGCTGACCTTGAGCTTGTCCTTCACCTCGTCCCACAGCGCGGCACCCTGCAGTGCGTGCTTGACGCGGTCGCCGATATCGCCCTTGTAGCGGTTCAGGCGCAGGCCGAAGGCGACGTTGTCGAAGATGCTCATCGAGAACGGGTTGGGCTGCTGGAACACCATACCGATGTAGCGGCGCACCACCACAGGGTCGACGCCCTTGCCGTAGACATCCTGGCCCAGGAAGTGCACATGGCCTTCGAAACGGAAGCCCTTCACCAGATCGTTCATGCGGTTGAGGCTGCGCAGCACGGTACTCTTGCCGCAGCCGGAAGGCCCGATGAAACCGGTGATCTCGTTCTTGCGGATCGGCACATGGCTGTCGCGAACGGCCATGAAATTGCCGTAGAAGATCTTGTCCAGCTTGCAGTCCATGACGATGGGGGCTTCGCTGACCACGGGAGCGGCTTTTGGCGCAGTGGATACGTTCAAGGTCGGATGCTCCCTTTCTCAATACTTGGGCTTGCCGAATACTCGGCTCAGAATGTTGATTACCAGCACGATCATCACCAGTACCAGCGAGGCCGCCCAGGCGAGCTCGAGCTGGTTGTCGAATGGCATGCCGGAGAAGTTGTAGATCAGTACGGCCAGCGAGGCCGTCGGGTTCATGACTGCCAGGTCGCCGTCATGCAGGATCCAGTAGTTGCTGAACAGCGCGGTGAACAGCAGCGGCGCGGTCTCGCCGGCGGCACGGGCCACGGCCAGCATGACGCCGGTCAGGATCGCCGGCAGGCCGGTGGGCAGGACGATTTTCCAGGTCACCTGGGCACGGGTGCAGCCCATGCCGTAGGCTGCATCCTTCATGATCTTGGGCACCATCTTCATCGACTCTTCAGCGGTCAGCACGACGATGGGCAGCATCAGTACCGCCAGGGCCACACCACCTGCCGGCGCGGAGTAGGTGCCGGTGGTCATCACCACCAGGGCGTAGGCGAACACGCCGGCCAGGATCGACGGCAGGCCGGTGAGCATCTTGGCGGCGAAGCGCGCGGCGTTGGCCAGCTTGCTGTCCGGGCCGAGTTCGGCCAGGAACACCGCGGCCAGGATACCGACCGGTACGGCGATGGCGGCAGCAATGCCGACCATGACGAAAGTACCGGCCATGGCGTTGCCAAAGCCCCCGCCCATCTCGAAGCCGGTGGGTGGCAGCTCGGTGAACACCTCAAGGTTGAGGCGTGCGCCGCCGCGGGTGATCAGCATGTACAGCACGGAAATCAGCGGCACGCTGGCCACCAGCGCCGCGAACCATGCCAGCGTGGTCAATACCAGGCTGCGCAGGGAACGGCCTTCCAGCTTGCGCTGCAGGCTGGGCAACGCGTTTGCAGGGGTGGTGAGGTTGGTCATCATTTGTTACCCCGCTGGGCGTAGAGCATGATCATCGAGCCGAGCACGTTCACCGCCAGGGTGATGAACATCAATACCAGTGCCGCGTACATCAGCACCTCGATCTCGTTCGGGCCGGCCTCCGGGAAGTTCAGGGCCAGCAAGGCCGCCAGCGTGTTGGCCGGGGCGAACAAGGAGAGGGAAATGTTGTTGGCGTTACCCACCAGCATGGCCAGCGCCATGGTTTCACCCAGCGCACGGCCCAGGCCGAGCACCAGCGAACCGAAGATGCCGGTGGCTGCCGATGGCACCATTACCTTGAGGATGGCCTCCCAATGGGTGGCGCCCAGGCCGTAGGCGGCCTGCTTGGTCTTCATCGGCACGCTGGTCAGGGCGTCCTGCGAAACGGCGGCGATGGTCGGCAGAATCATGATCGCCAGTACCAGCGCGGCAGGCAGCAGCCCTGGGCCGCTCAGGGAAGTACCAAAAAAGGGAATCCAGCCCAGCTCGCTGTTCAGCCAGGTGGTCAGCGGGCGAATGGCCGGGATGACCACATAGATCCCCCACAGGCCGTAGACGACGCTGGGGATGGCAGCGAGCAGCTCGACGATGGTGCGGAACACCGCCGCCAGCCGGGCCGGGAGGAAGTCCTGGGTCAGGAAAATGGCCATGCTGACGCCGAAGAAACCGGCGATCAACAGGGCGATCAGGGCGCTGTAAAGCGTGCCCCAGATCGCTGGCAGAATACCGTACTTGCCTTGGTTGACGTCCCAGACACTGCCGAACAGCACGTCAAAGCCGTGCTTCTCGATGCCTGGCAGTGCCTTGCGGCCCACTTCGTAGACCAGCGCGAAGACCAGCGCCAGCACCAGCACCACACCGATGCGTGCAAGCGCACGGAAGGTGCGATCAACCAGGAAGTCTTTCGCAGACGGTGGCTGGCACGCGGAGTCGGGGTTAGCCGGGATGGCAAAAGGAGTGTTCATTGGCAAGTTCCGGGACAGAGGGCAAACACACCCGGCATGGCCGCCAGACCACACCGGGAGCGCCTGGGCGTGTTACTGGATGTTGGCGGACGCTTTGCGTACCTGATCGACAACCGACGCTGGCAGCGGGATGTAGCCCATCGAGTCGGCGATCTTCTGGCCTTCGGTCAGGCTGTATTCGACCATTTCGCGCATGGCCTTGGCCTTGGCCGGGTTACCGTTGTCCTTGCGGAAGATCATCCAGGTGTAGGAGGTGATCGGGTAGGACTTGGCACCGTCAGGGTCAGGCAGCCAGGCCACCAGGTTCTCCGGCATCTGCACCGCAGCCAGCGCCTCGGCACCGCTCTCGGCGTTCGGCACGACATATTGGCCGGCCTTGTTCTGCAGCTGGGCGAAGTCGACCTTGGCCAGCTTGGCGAAGCCGTATTCGATGTAGCCGATGGCGCCTGGGGTCTGGCGGACGGTGGCGGTTACGCCGTCGTTCTTCGGCGACTTGATGAACTTGTCGCTGGCCGGCCAGTTGACGGTGTTGCCTTCACCCAGCGCTTGCTTGAAGTCAGCGTTGATGGCCGACAGGTGCTTGGTGAATACCGCAGTGGTACCACTGGAGTCGGCACGCACGACCACGGTGATCGGGGTAGCTGGCAGTTTCAGCTCAGGGTTGGCCGCGACGATCTGCGGGTCGTTCCACTGGGTGATCTTGCCGAGGAAGATGTTGGAGTACACATCGCGCGGCAGCTTCAGCCCTTTAGGGTTGCCCGGCAGGTTGTAAGCCAGGACGATTTCACCGGCGGTCATTGGCAGCAACTGCACGCCCTCGCCGACCTTGGCGATTTCTTCGGCTTTCATTGCCGAGTCGCTGGCGGCGAAGTCGACGGTCTTGTTCAGAAAGTCCTGAACACCCGCCCCGCTCCCCTTGGACTGGTAGTCAACGGTGACACCGTCGGTTTCCTTGCTGAAGGCCTTGAACCAGGTCAGGTAGATCGGTGCCGGGAAGCTGGCGCCGGAACCGGTCAGGCGGACGTTCTCTGCGGCGAAGGATGCCGAAGTGGCGCAAAGCGAAACGGCAACGGCGAGTGCAGCAGACTTCATCAGGCGTATCATCGAAAAGCGCTCCGTGTGATGGCCGGCACACTTTGCAGCAGCAATGTTACAGCTTTGTGACCAATGAATGGCAAGCCGCACGGTAGAGCCGTCTGGCGGCGCCATCACGGCAACATCAGTGAGCAGAGCTCTGGACGGGTTCCTGTCTCAACCCTAAGGCCTCGATGTGTCGGTTGAATGACTGTTTCGAGTGGGCGACAGGTTTCCTGGCACCGCTGGTCGATTACCGGGCACTCGGGCGTTGCCGCGGCATTCAACCGTTCATGCAAACCAAGACGGGAGTGAATGCCATGCCACGCGGCGACAAGGACAAATACACCGACAAGCAGAAGCGCAAGGCCGAACATATCGAGGAAAGCTACGAGCACAAAGGCGTGCCGAAAGACCAGGCCGAAGCGCGCGCCTGGGCCACCGTCAACAAACAGTCCGGGGGTGGCGAGAAGAAAGGCGGCTCGGGCAAGGCCACCTCTTCCAGCGAGAAGAAAACTGCCCGCTCGGACTCGGCCAAACGGGCGGCGAAGTCACGCCAGGGTCATTCCCGCACATCGGGCAGTTCCCTGGAAACCCAGAGCAAGCAGAGCCTGATGAAGGAAGCGCGCAGCAAAGACATCAAGGGGCGCTCCACCATGACCAAGGCGCAATTGGTGGAAGCGCTCAAACACGCATGACACAAGCCCCCGGCCCGGCGAATGTAACGCGGTGCATGGCACCGGCTACGCCGGTGTTCGCGGGCACGCCCGCTCCCACACCGGCCCGTGCAGGCTTCACGATCCTTGGGCAAGGCCATGGCCTTTACAGGAATGACGCCAACCCTGGGCCAGGCGCGATCCCTGTGGGAGCGG
>NZ_DKHD01000004.1:142448-143863 GCF_002453565.1 Pseudomonas sp. UBA6753
CACGCCCGCTCCCACAGGGACCACATCGCACTCAAGGTCCGCGAAGCTTCAACTGCATCAACCATTCCCGGCGAAATCCGCCGCATCGGCATCCCGGCAACTGTTGCGGGACGCGCATACGAACTCCGCCTCGGCGCGTGTCGGGTAGTTGAAGGTCAGGCGCAGCTTTTCTCGTGTGTCATAAAGGTCATAACCCTCCCCTAACGTCGCGGGAAAGCCAAGACTACGCGGGTAAATCTCTTTCTTGAGCGGCACAGCGGGAACCACAACAAAGCGCGTCTGCATGTTCATCCCCCTCCCGGCAGTCTCTTAGTATTAGTACCACTAAGGGAAAGCATCAAGGTGGCTCATACAAACAATCGCAACGCCGAGTCTACCCGCGAAAACGCTGGGACATCGCTACAGCGTAAACACCAGCTCCTGGCCAAGATACCTGGCGCTAACCTGATGCCCTGTTTCGTTAAGGTCGAATGGCTGGCACATGGCCCCTGTAGTCACCACATCGCCTGCCTTCAGGGTCTGGCCACGTTCGGCGGCATGCGCATAAAGGTGGGCCAGCGATGCCAACGGGTCGGTCGCCGCATCGCCAGACAAGCCCCGCGCCCGCAACTGACCGTCTACGTATACCTCGGTGGTTTCGGCCAGGTCAGCCAGCAACGGCACATCGATGCCTGCTGCCAGGCTGTTGCCAATCACCAGCGCTTCAAACCCAACGTTGTCCGCCACGAAGCTTGGCCACCCAACAATCTTGCGATCGACGAAGCGCGAGCGCACCACTTCGAAGGTGACGCAGGTAGCGCGAATATCTTCGCTGGCCGGCACCCGCCCAACCTGGGGTGGAATATCGCGATCCAGCACGAAGGCGACCTCGCATTCGATGGTTACCGGCGTAACGGCCGGCAACCGAATGTGCACACCACCAGCATGACAGCGCCCCGCCTCCAACTGGCCAATCAAGGGCCGGGACAAATTGGCCGCCCGCATGGCCGCGGGGCTGCCGACACCCAGCTTCCACCCGGCACGCTGGCCTGCGGCGGCCGCAAACAACTCGTCCTGGCTGTCATAGCCCTGTTTCAACGTCTCGGGTTTGAGGCTGGCGGGCAGTTCCGCCAGCAGCTCACCGCTAAGCCAGTGCTGCAGCAACAATGCCGCGGTACGTTGGTAAATGAAGAGCGAATTGTTCATCAAGACCTCGTGATTGATGGGCGATGGCGGGCAACAGATGCTAGAGCGTGGCATTGATAAGGATAAATATATTGTCATGATGCCTGGCATCACAAACCGTTATGACCCTGCCTGACGCAATCCCGTGTAGGAGCGGCCTTGTGTCGCGATGGGCCGCAAAGCGGCCCCGGCAATGTGTCCATTTGCGCTGAAACCCGGGGCCGCGTTGCGGCCCATCGCGACACAAGGCC